>JALYSS010000144.1 GCA_030854685.1 Pseudomonadota bacterium
GCGCAGAAAAAGTGGCCGGAATCCGCGGCGGCCTTCCAGAAGGGTCTGAGCCGCCAGCCGGTGCCGGCCCTTGCGGCGCGCACGTACGTTTCGCTTCAGGCTGCGGACAAGCTGGCTGACGCGACTACGCTGGCGAACCAATGGATGCGCGACCACCCGCAGGATCCAACGATTCCGCTCCTGCTGGCGGAGCAGAGCCAGCAGAAGAAGGACGTTGCTGCGGCGAAATCGGGATACGCGCGGGTGCTCGAGATCGCTCCCGACAACGCCGTTGCACTCAACAACCTGGCATGGCTGCTGACCGAGGAGAAGAATCCCAAGGGACTCGAATACGCCGAGCATGCGCAGCGCCTCGCGCCTTTCAACCCGGGGATACTCGACACGCTCGGCTGGGCGTTGACGCATAACGGTCAGGCCAAGCGGGGTGTGCAGATCCTGCGCATGGCGAGTTCGCTGGCGCCGGCGCAGGGCGACATTCGCCTGCACCTCGCGCAGGCGCTGGCGAGCGCCGGCGACAAGGATGGCGCGCGCAAGGAGCTGACCGAGCTCACGAAGCTCGACAAGGCGTCGCCGATTCGCGTCGAGGCGGAAAAGCTGCTGGCAACGCTGTGAAGCGCGTGATCCCGCGGAAAACACGATTTCAACAAGCAGGCCCCATCGGGCGTTCAACGCGAACATGACCACGTCCACCACGATGGCCGTCGTCGGCCTCGGCTACGTCGGCCTTCCTCTTGCCGTCGAATTTGGCAAACGCTATAAGACGATCGGCTTCGATCTGTCGCAGGCGAAGATCGACGCGTATCGACGGCGCGTGGATCCCACCGGCGAAGTGAGCGCAAGCGATTTCAACGCCGCCGAGCAGCTGGAGGTCACCACCGACGCGACGCAGTTGAAGCGTGCGAACTTCATCGTCGTCGCGGTGCCCACGCCCATCGATGATGCGCACCAGCCGGATTTCGGTCCGTTGCTCGGCGCGAGCGAAGCGGTCGGCAGGAACCTGCAGCCGGGCACGATCGTCGTATACGAATCGACCGTCTATCCGGGCGCGACGGAGGAGATTTGCGTGCCGGTGCTCGAGCGGCATTCGGGAATGCAATGGCAGCGCGATTTTTTCGTCGGCTACTCGCCCGAGCGCATCAATCCCGGTGACAAGGAGCACACGCTGACGCGGATCACGAAGGTGGTCGCCGGAGACACGCCCGAAACGCTCGAGCGCGTCGCCGACATCTATTCGAGCATCGTGACCGCGGGCGTGCACCGCGCGTCGTCGATCAAGGTCGCCGAAGCGGCCAAGGTGATCGAGAACACGCAGCGCGATCTCAACATCGCGTTGATGAACGAGCTCGCGTTGATCTTCCACAAGATCGGCATCGATACGACGGAAGTGCTGAAGGCGGCGGGCACCAAATGGAATTTCCTGCCGTTTCGCCCCGGGCTCGTTGGCGGCCATTGCATCGGCGTCGATCCCTATTACCTCACGCACAAGGCCGACAAGCTCGGCTACCATCCGCAGGTCATTCTGGCAGGCCGCAGGATCAACGACGGCATGGGCAAGTACGTCGCCGAGCAGACGGTCAAGCAGATGATCCAGTCGGGATTTCCCGTGAAGTCGGCGAAGGTCAACGTGCTGGGCCTCACGTTCAAGGAAAACTGTCCCGATCTGCGCAATTCGCGCGTCATCGACGTGATCAACGAATTGCGCTCGTATGGTGCCGACGTTCACGTGCACGATCCGGTCGCGAACGCCGCTGAGGCGGTCCACGAGTACGGGGTGACGCTGGCGTCCTGGGAAAAGTTGCCGCGCGCGCACGCGGTCATTCTTGCGGTCGCGCACCGCGAGTTCAACGCCAGGCCCATCGACGATTTCATCGCCAAACTCGAGCCGGGCGGTTTGTTCGTCGACGTCAAATGCCAGGCGGACGCGGCGTCGTTTCGCGAGCGGGGCATATCGGTATGGCGTCTTTGATGCGGCCGGTCACTGATAACGAAACGCTGCAGCGCGCGCGCGAGCGTTTGCGCGCGAAGCCACGCCGCTGGCTCGTGACCGGCAGCGCCGGCTTCATCGGTTCACACCTGGTGGAAGCGCTGCTCGATAACGGGCAGCACGTCGTGGGACTCGACAATTTCTCGACGGGCTTTCGCCGCAACCTCGACGCGGTGCGCCAGGCGGTGGATCCGGCCGCGTGGCGCCGGCATTCGTTCATCGAAGGCGATATCGTCGATGCCGGCGCATGTCGTCGCGCGTGCGAGGGCGTCGACGTGGTCCTGCACGAAGCGGCCCTGGGCTCCGTTCCGCGGTCGATCGGCGATCCCCTCGTTACGCATGCCGCCAATGCGACCGGATTCCTGAATCTGCTGGTGGCCGCGCGCGATGCGGGTGTCGCGCGCTTTGTCTATGCGTCGTCGAGTTCCACCTACGGCGATCACCCGGCGTTGCCGAAGGTGGAAAACGTCATCGGTGCGCCGCTATCGCCTTATGCCGTGACGAAGTACGTCAACGAGTTGTACGCCGATGTGTTCGGCCGATGCTACGGCATGGCGACTGTCGGCCTTCGCTATTTCAACGTTTTTGGTCCTCGCCAGGATCCCGAGGGTGCCTACGCCGCGGTCATTCCCCGATTCGTCGCCGGCATGCTGCGTGGGGCGCCGATCACCATTTTCGGCGACGGTGAAACCACGCGCGACTTTTGCTACGTCGACAACGTCGTGCAGGCGAACCTCCTTGCGGCGACGGTCGACGATGCGCAGGCACTGGGACAGATTTATAACGTCGCGGTCGGCGCGCGGATGTCGTTGAATGAACTTCACGGCACGCTTCGCGATCTGATCGTCAGGCGGCATCCGGGTCTCGAAATTCCCGTTCCCCGATACGCGGATTTCCGGGCCGGTGATGTACGTCACTCGGAGGCAGACATCGAAAAGGCTCGACGCCTGCTCGGGTATCGACCCGACTGGGACGCGACAAGCGGATTGGCGGACGCGTTGCCCTGGTACGAGGCGCGCCTGAGTCCGGCCACCTCGCGCGTGCAGGCCAGTTCCGATGCGCGACGCGCCGTCTGAGCGAATGCTTCGCGCGAAGACCACTGGTTTCACCTGCAGCATGGTCGCGCTGGTCGGTGCGGGCATCGCGGCGATCGCCCCATTGGCATTGGCCGACGCCGGTGCGACCCAACCGATCGATTCCGCCACGTCAAAAGGTGTCGTGCAGCAAGCCGCGATGTCGGAGCAGCTTGCCCGTGCGCTTGCATACGAGCATGGCGAAGGCCTGCCGAAGGACCAGAAGATCGCGGCGGCGGTCTATTGCGACGCGGCGGTGCGCGGTAGCGCCGAGGCGGCGTTCCAGCTCGGCTGGATGTACGCCAATGGCCGTGGCGTTCCGCACGATGACGGTACGGCGGCGGCACTGTTCGAGCTTGCGGCAAGCGACGGGCATCGGTTTGCACGCACGGCACTCGCGCGCGTCGGCGATGTCCACGGGCTGTTGCCGGATTGCATGCGACCGGTGGAACCTCCTCCGCTGGAACCTCCGCCGGAACCGCAGATTGCCGATGCCGTCGACTACGGTCCCGACCCTTTCGACGACCTTCCGCCGTGGAAGCAGAAAATCGCCGACCTCGTCGCCCAGCTTGCGCCACGCTATGGCATCGAGCCGCGACTGGCGCTCGCGGTGATCGCCGTCGAGTCGAACTTCGATGCGCTGGCAACCTCGTCGAAGGACGCGCGCGGACTGATGCAACTCGTGCCGGAAACCGCGGCACGCTTCAACGTCCGCAATCCGTTGGACATGCGCGACAACGTGCGCGGCGGGCTCGCCTACCTGCGCTGGCTGCTCGCGTACTACCGCGGCGAAGTGACGCTGGCGGTCGCTGCCTACAATGCCGGCGAGAAGGCAGTCGATCGCTATCGTGGCGTGCCGCCGTACCGGGAGACGCGCGACTACGTACAGCGCGTGGTGCGTCTTTTCCGCAGCGATTATCATCCGTATGATCCGCGCGTGGTCGAGCCGTCGATCATCACGGCGCACCTGGACGTGAAACCGAAATGAACCTTCTCCATGCGCAGACTGGGAATCGCCGATGAGCGCCGCCGGGCCGCCCCAAGACGCGAATTCCGCCCCCGGGGGGGCAGCGAAGCGGCCGTATTGGCCAACCCGGCCGCGAGCGTGGGGGGATCGATGAGCGCCGCCGGGCCGCCCCGAGGACGTCTACGCGAGCGGGGCGAAGCCGAGGCCCGAAGGGCGCGCAGCTGGCGAGCCATTGCGGTGCTGGCGGCGCTGGTCGTGTGTGCGTCGGGTGCGACGCGCGCGTCGGAAATCTCCGACACGATCGCGCGAGTCAAGCCTTCGATCGTTGCCGTCGGCACGTTCGAGCGCACGCGTGCGCCGGCGTTCCAGTTTCGCGGTACCGGGTTCGCGGTCGCCGATGGCACGACGATCGCCACCAACGCCCACGTCCTGCCAAGCGTCACCGACGATTCGCACGAGGAGGTGCTGGCGATCCTGTTGCCGGGATCGGGCAAGGAGGGCGCGCAGGTTCGTCAGGCTAAACGTGTCGCCATCGATGTGGGCACCGATCTCGCGCTGCTCAAGATGGACGGCGCGCCGTTGCCGCCGCTCAAGCTGCGCGATTCCGACACGGCCCGCGAGGGTCAGCTCGTTCTGTTCACCGGATTTCCCATCGGCGCGGTGCTGGGGGTTTTTCCCGCAACGCACCGCGGGATGATTTCGGCGATTACACCGATCGCGATTCCGCAGGGGAGCGCAGCCGATCTCAATCCGGCGGTGATTCGAAGGCTGACGACCGGCAGCTTCCCGGTGTTCCAGCTCGATGCGACGGCCTATCCGGGCAACAGCGGCAGTCCCATCTACGATCCGGCGACAGGCGAAGTCCTGGGCATTGTCAACATGGTGTTCGTCAAGGGGACGAAGGAGACGGCACTTTCGCAGCCGAGCGGCATCACCTATGCGGTCCCTTCGAAGAACCTGGAAGCGTTGCTTCGGAATGCCGCGCTCGTGAAGTGAGGCGCGCCGCGCCCGTCCTTGCGCAAGGACCTCACGCCTCGTCGCGGCGCAGCGACTTCACCGCCAGGTGCCATGCAAGCAAGGGCATTGGCATCTTCAGCCAGTGTCCGCGAACATAAAGTGCGCGCCTGGCCCATCGCGTCGATGCCCGGCGCGCCGTGGGACGCAATGCGTGTTTCAGCAGCCGGTCCATCAACCGTGCGGTCACCGGGCCGGGCGCCAGACGCTCGGCCGCGGCCGCAACGTAGTCGGGAATGGGCGTTCCGAGCGTACGCGACGTCCAGTGCAACGCGTAATAAAGCGGTCGACTTAGATCGAGTTCGGCGGCACGCGTCAGCAAGTCGTCCCAGAACAGGGTGTCGCGTCCTAGCCGCCTCAGCAGCGCGTCGATGTCGACCAAATCGCGCAAGCCGTGCGTCAGGTCCTCGTTCTGGAAAAGATGCGTTGCGCTGTGGAGCACCATGTCGGTT
>JALYSS010000151.1 GCA_030854685.1 Pseudomonadota bacterium
ATTCGGTGCCACGCACGCCGAGAATGGCCGAGGGCGTCCGTACGGTCATCGCATCGCGCGATTGCTTCGCGAGCCGGCCCGATACCACGGCGAGCGTTCCTTTCCTGAGGGACGCGTCGAAATGGCCCTCGTTCGTCACTTCGTCGAACTCGTAACGATCGAGCGCGAGAACGCTGTTCGGTCCGGCAGAGAGCAGCGAGTTGTCGGTCATCGTGATGCCGACGGAGCCGTCGCTGCCGGTCTTCACGACGTCGGACGCCAGCAGATGCGCGCCGACCATCGCGGGCATCGAATGTCCGCCGCGATCGATCGTGACCGCGCCCCTGGAAATTTTTATCTGCCCGATGTCGGCGGCATGCGCGATCGACGTGCCGAGAACGAGGGCCAGTGCGAATGTCCAGCGAAGCCTCATGATTCTCCTTCGCGCTCCAACGTAGATGCCGTGTTCGAGGCAAACGGACGGGCGGGGTCCGAAATCCTGCCCGAAATCGCGGCGTTTGTCCAAGCGCCCTCCAGCGGCCCCGGAATCGGGCCGCCGGGATGGCACGTGCCTTGCGTCGAATTCGACGTAGACGCGGAGGTCACCATGGGACGCAGCACATTGAACACGACCGGCGAGGGCAAGCCGGTCACCGGCAAAGGACACGGAACAGCTGCGCTCGGGCCCAGCGATTCGAGCGACAGCGGCAGCGATATCGTCGGTGGTCCGGGACTCAATCGCGACGACGGATTGCCGCTGGACCACGGCAATACATCGGACCCGGATGTCGATGCGGCGCCGACGACGGCGGGTCCCGATATCGGCGACGCGGACCTCGATTCCGACAGCGACCGCAATGGCACCGGCGAGCGCGGCGCCGCAGGGCGCGACTCGACGGAGCCGGTAGACGAGGCGCTGTCCGAGCATGACGCGGACGGGTCCGAATCGGTGGAAACGATGGATGAGTCGCTGTCGGAACGCGACGCCGGCGACATCGAGTCTGACGATTCTCCCGAGGAGGAAATGGAGGCGATCGAGTCCATCGAGAGACGCCCGGGAATCAACGGCGCGGTGAGACGCCGCCCTCGTCCTGTTTGACGCGCCGGAACGGGGCGGGCGCCGTCGGATCAAAGCATCTCGTCGGCATCCGCGCCCCGCGCAACCTGAAATATTTGCGCGCAGCAACGTAACCGTTACATCCAAAACGGCGCCGCCGAGTCGACTTTCGACGTCTTCACCGTCCGGTAGATCCGTGTAAATGCCCGATTCGCAGTTAATCGCTGTCAGTTCGCCCTGCGCAGCCAGCGTGCGCGCATTTGCGCACCGTAGAGGTTGACGATCAGGCCGGCGAGCACCAGCGTCACTCCGATTGCCTGCATCGGCGCGAGCGATTCGCCGAGAAACAGCGCACCACTCGCAAGCCCTGACACGGGAATCAGCAACGCGAACGGGGACACCAGCGCCGTCGGATACCGATGCAGGAGCCGCGCCCACGATCCGAAGCCGAACAGCGTCGCGACGTAGGCGAGAAACACCGCGCAACCCCAGGTGAGCGCGCTTGCCGAGGCGACGGCGTGCAGTATCACCGGGCCACCTTCGAACGCATACGAAACCGCCGCGAGGGTCACCGCGGGTACGAGGCTCGACCAAACGACGAGCGCGAACATGTCCGCCTGGTGCTCACGAGCCGCGCGCTTCGCAACGATGTTGCCAACCGCCCAGGCGAACGACGCGATCAGCACGAGCACGAGCCCGATGAACGTCGATTCCGCGCCGCCCTGGATCTTGTAGATCGCAAGCACGACGACACCCAGTGTCGCGACGAGTCCTCCGGCGACGTTTTCGCCGTGCAGGCGATCGCCGAGGAACGCGACGCCGAGCCCGATGGTGAAGAACACCTGCACCTGGATCACGATCGACGACAGTCCTGCCGGCATCCCGAGCTTCATGCCGAGGAACAGCAGGCCGAACTGGAAGACGCCGATCGCGAGGCCGTAAGCGACGATGACCGAGATCGGCATCCGCGGTCGGCGAATGAAGAACACCAGCGGCACCGCCGCGAAGAAGAACCGCATCGCCGCGAGCGCGAACGGCGGGACTTCCCTCAGGCCGATTTTGATGGGAACGAACGAGAACCCCAACAGCGCGACGACAACGAGGATCAGCGCGAGATCGCGCGGCGCGAGACCTGGTTTCACTGGCGAATTGGGGTCAGAGCTGTAATAAATGGAAGTTTCTCATTTATTACAGCTCTGACCCCAATTCGCGGAAGGGCTCCTCTGACGTTGGCGCCCTTTGCATGGACGTAACGCGATAAACGCCGCCGTGCCGAACGCGCGGCATAATGCAGCCGATGCGTAACGCTACCCGCTTTGCCGCCGATCGTCCGCTCGATATCGTCTGTCTCGGCCGCTTCGGCGTTGATTTTTACGCGCAGCAGATCGGCGCGCGGCTCGAAGACGTCACGACCTTCGCCAAATACCTGGGCGGCTCGTCGGCCAATACCGCCTTCGGCTGCGCGCGGCTCGGCCTTACGGTTGGACTGATTTCGCGCGTCGGTGACGACGCGATGGGCCGCTTCCTCACGGAAACGATCGCGCGCGAGGGCTGTGACGTCAGCCACGTCGGCGTCGATCCGTCGCGGCTCACGGCGGCCGTCGTGCTCGGCATCGAGGACAAGGAGACGTTTCCGCTCATCTTCCTCCGCGAGAACTGCGCGGACATGGCAATCGGCGACGCGGAGATCGAGGAACGCTACATCGCGCAGGCCCGGGTGCTCCTCATCACCGGCACGCACTTCTCGACCCAGTACATCGCCGGCATCAGCAATCGCGCGCTCGATCGCGCGCACGCGCACGACGTGCGCACCGTGCTCGACATCGACTATCGCCCGGTGTTGTGGGGGCTCACCAAACGCGGTGACGGCGCGACGCGCTATATCGCGTCCGATACGGTCACCGCGCACCTTACGCGGATGCTGCCGCGATTCGACCTCGTCATAGGCACGATCGAGGAGTTCAACATCGCGGGCGGCCACGACGACATCCTGCAATCGCTCGCCGAAGTACGTCGCCATACCAAGGCCGTGCTGATCGTCAAGCGCGGACCGATGGGCTGCGCGGTGATCGACGGCGCGATTCCAGAATCGCTCGATGCGGCGTTCAACGGTACCGGCGTGCAGGTGGAAGTGCTGAACGTGCTCGGCGCCGGAGACGCGTTTTCGTCGGGCTTCCTGTCCGGCTGGGTGCGCGGCGAGGATTACCGCGCGTGCGGGCGTTACGCGAACGCCTGCGGTGCGCTCGTCGTCTCGCGCCATGGCTGCGCGCCGGCGATGCCGACGCGCGTCGAACTCGATTACTTTCTCGCGAACGCCGAGCGCATTCCACGACCGGATCGCGATGCGGCGCTGACACGACTGCACCGCGTGAGCGCGCCGCGAAGGTCGCACGACGAAGTGCTCGCGTTCGCGTTCGACCATCGCAACCAGTTCTTCGACCTTGCGCAGCAGGCGGGAGCGGACGAGACGCGCATCCCGCGTCTCAAGCAGCTGTTCGTCGAGACGGTCGCGGAAGTCGAGGTGGCGCGTGGATTGCGCGGACGCATCGGCATCCTCTGCGACGACCGCTACGGCCAGGATGCGCTCAATGCCGCGACCGGACGCGGCTGGTGGATCGGTCGGCCCGTCGAATTACCGGGCTCGAATCCCGTCGTGTTCGACCGCGGACGCTCGATCGGCACGACGCTGATCAGTTGGCCGCACGAGCACGTCGTCAAGTGCCTCGTCCAGTTCCATCCGGACGACGCGATCGCCAACCGGCTCGAGCAGGAAGCGCAGCTCCGAGCGCTGTACGACGCCGTGCAGGCGAGCGGCCATGAGCTGCTGCTCGAAATCATTCCGCCTAAGTCGCTGCCGCGTGACCCCGACACCGTGTATCGCGCGTTGAAGCGCCTCTACAACCTCGAGATTTTCCCGGAGTGGTGGAAACTCGAGCCGATCGACGCGATGCAATGGGGCGCGATCGATGCGCTGATCGCCGAGCGCGATCCGTATTGCCGCGGCGTCGTGCTGCTGGGACTCAATGCGGGGATCGACACGCTCGCGAAAGGCTTTCGCGACGCGCGCGGCAGCACGACCTGCCGCGGTTTCGCGGTCGGCCGCACGGTGTTCCAGGAGCCGTCGACGAAATGGCTTGCCGGCGCGATCGACGACGCGGCGCTCAAGCGCGCGATCCGCGCAAACTTCGAGGCACTGATCGACGCATGGCGGGAAGCGCGCGCGTCGCTGACGACGGCCGAAAGCTGGGCCGCGTGCCGCGCGGCACCAACGACTTCGGGGTCAGAGCTGTAAGTCATGCGGCAACGAGCGTCGAATGGCAAATCAGCGTTGCATGACTCACAGCTCTGACCCCGAAGTCGCGTTGGCGAAAATGCGGAAATGAAGCGAGGATGCGAGTCGAGATGAACCGCACGATCCGGCTGACGATGGCACAGGCGCTGATCCGCTATCTCGCGGCGCTCTGCGTCGATGACGAGAAGGGCCAGGTGCCGCTCTTCGGTGGCGTGTTCGCGATCTTCGGCCACGGCAACGTCGCCGGCATCGGTGAAGCGCTCTTCGCCCATCGCGACGTGCTGCCGACTTACCGCGCGCACAACGAGCAGGCGATGGCCCACGCCGCCATCGCATTTGCCAAGGCGCACATGCGTCGTCGGATGATGGCGTGCACGACGTCGATCGGGCCCGGCGCCACCAATCTCGTTACGGCGGCCGCACTCGCACACGTCAATCGGCTGCCGGTCCTGCTGCTGCCCGGTGACATCTTCATCACCCGCGCGCCGGACCCGGTGCTGCAACAGGTGGAGGACTTCCAGGACGGTACGGTATCGGCGAACGATTGCTTCAAGCCGGTCTCGCGCTACTTCGACCGCATCGCGCATCCGGCGCAGTTGCTGACGGCGCTGCCGCGCGCCATTCGCGTGCTGACCGATCCGGCACTTTGCGGGCCGGTGACGCTCGCGCTGCCGCAGGACGTGCAGACGATGGCGTACGACTATCCGGCCGATTTCTTCGAGCCGCCGCCGGTGCGCTTCGTCGCAGCGCCGCCGATGCCGGTCGAGCTCGAAGCGGCCGTATCGTTACTGCGCGAGGCCAAACGGCCGCTGATCGTCGCGGGCGGGGGCGTACTGTATGCGCGGGCATCCGACGCATTGAAGCGATTTGCCACGCTGCATGGCGTGCCGGTCGCGGAAACGCAGGCCGGCAAAGGTGCGCTGCCGTGGGACGATCCGTTGCAGCAGGGCGCGATCGGCGTCAGCGGTTCACCGACCGCGAATGCGCTGGCGCAGGACGCCGATGTCGTCATTGCGATCGGCACGCGCCTGCAGGACTTCACGACCGGCTCGCACTCGATGTTCGGCGCAGCGCAGCTTCTGAGCATCAACGTTAACCGATTCGACGCGCAGAAGTGGCGGGGACTCGGCGTCTGCGCCGATGCAGACGTGGCACTCACGGCGCTGTCGCGCGCATTGCCCGACTGGCGCGCCGGTTACGCATGGACAAGACGCGCTGAAGAGGCCGGCAGCGCGTGGCGCTCCGACGTTGCGCGGATCACCGGTCAGCGCGACGTCGCAGCGCCGTACGAAGGCGATGTCATCGGCGCCGTCCAGCGTTCGTCGGCCGATTCGACGACGCACGACATCGTTGTCTGCGCCGCCGGCACGCTGCCCGCGGAATTGCACAAGCTCTGGCGCACGTCGACGCCCGGCGGTTACCACGTGGAGTACGGGTACTCGTGCATGGGCTACGAAATCGCCGGCGGACTGGGCGTCAAGATGGCGCTTCCCGAGCGCGAAGTGGTCGTACTGCTCGGCGATGGCAGCTACCTGATGCTGAATTCGGAAATCGCGACATCGGTGATGCTGGGGCTGAAGCTCGTGATCGTCGTGCTCGACAATCGCGGCTTCGGTTGCATCAACCGGCTGCAGCAGGCGTGCGGCGGGGCGCCCTTCAATAACCTGCTCGAGGACTGCATCCGAGCGACGGAAGTTGCGCCGAAGATCGATTTCGCCGCGCATGCATCGGCACTCGGGGCCCGCGCCGAAAATGTCGGAACGATTCCGGAACTCGAGGACGCGCTCGCCCGTGCGCGCGCGTCGGATCGCACTTATGTGATCGCTATCGAGACCGATCCGAACCGGACGACCGCCGAAGGCGGCTGGTGGTGGGACGTTGCCGTGCCCGAAGTTTCACCGCGTGCGAAAGTGCGTGAAGCGCGCGAGCAGTACGACCGCGACAAGAAGCGACAACGGCCATGAGCACCGCCGGGCCGCCCCGACGGACGTCCACGCGAGCGGTGGCGAAGCCAAGGCTCGAAGAGCGCGTTCGCGAGCGTGGACGCGAGGCCGACACGCTCGAGCCGCGGATCACGACAGCCCGCAAGGAGGCCGAGGCGAATTCCACCCCCTCGGGGGCAGCGCAGCGGCCGTATTGGCCAATGCGGCCGCAAGCGTGGGGGGATCATTCGAGCAGCGCCGGGCCGCCCCGACGGACGTCCATGCGAGCGGTGGCGAAGCCAAGGCTCGAAGAGGGCGTCCGCGAGCGTGGACGCGAGGCCGACACGCTCGAGCCGCGGATCACGACAGCCCGCAAGGAGGCCGAGGCGAATTCCACCCCCTCGGGGGCAGCGCAGCGGCCGTATTGGCCGGGGGTAGCGCAGCGGCCGTATTGGCCAATGCGGCCGCAAGCGCGGGGGGACCACATATGAGCGAGCGTCTCGACGTTCGCATCGGCATCAATCCGATTTCCTGGAGCAACGACGATCTGCCGTCGCTCGGCGGCGAGACGCCGTTGGATGTAGCACTCGCCGAGGGTGCCGCAATCGGCTACCAGGGCTTCGAGCTTGGCAACAAGTTTCCGCGCGAGTCCGGGGCGTTACGCAAAGTGCTCGAGCCGCACGGGCTCGCGCTCGTATCGGGCTGGTATTCCGGGCGACTCGCGCGACGCTCGGCCGATGAGGAGATCGTCGCGGTCGGGCCGCATCTCGCGCTGCTCGCCGAAGGCGGTGCCAACGTGATGGTATATGGCGAAGTGGCCGACAGCATCCAGGGGTCGAACGCACCGCTCTACAAGCGCCCGCGCTTCACGCGCACCGCGCAATGGCGCGAATACGGTGCGCGGGTCACGGCATTCGCGCGCTGCACGCTCGACCATGGCGTCCGCCTCGCGTATCACCATCACATGGGCGCGTATGTCGAAACGCCTGCGGACGTCGACCGTTTGATGGACAACGTGGGCGATGAAGCGGGACTGCTCTTCGACAGCGGCCATATGGCGTTCGCCGGCGGCGATGCGGTCGCGATGATCGAGACGTATGTCGCCCGCGTTTGTCACGTCCACTGCAAGGACGTGCGGCCGGACGTCGTCAAGCTCGCGCGAAACCGCAACTGGAGCTTTCTCGAATCGGTCATCAACGGCGCGTTCACGGTTCCGGGCGATGGCGCTATCGATTTTCGCGCGCTGATCGAGGTTTTGCGGCGCAATGCCTATCGAGGATGGCTGGTCGTCGAAGCGGAACAGGATCCGGTCGTGGCGCCCGCTTATCGGTACGCGGACATGGGCTACCGGCACCTGGCGCGGCTGGTGCGTAACGGCAACGCGACGCACTGACGGAGAGTGGAATGAGCCTGCTCGTCAAGGCGCGACCCGAAGGCCGCGACATCGTGCGCGTGACGCCGCAATCGGCAGGTTGGCGCTACGTCGGCTTTTCCGCGCACCGTCTCGCGACGGGCGAATCGATGACGGTCGACCAGGCCGACGATGAGCTGTGCGTCGTCGTGCTTGGCGGGATGGCTACCGTCAGTCAGCGGGATGGCGGGAAATGGGTCGGCATCGGCGAACGCCGCGACGTTTTCGACGATGCGGCGCCGTACGCGGTCTATCTGCCCGACGGGCGCGGCGTCGAAGTGACCGCGCGTACGGCAGCCGAAATCGGCATCGCCAGCGCGCCGGGACGCGGCAATGCACCGGCGCGGTTGATCGAGCCCGCGCAGATGAAGCGCTTTGCGCGCGGCACCGGGCTCAACGAGCGTTTCGTCTGCGACATCCTGCCGCAGTCGGCGTCTGCGTTGCACCTGCTCGTCGTCGAAGTGCGTACGCCGAGCGGCCACTCGTCGAGCTATCCCCCGCACAAGCACGATACCGACGACCTGCCGCGGGAAAGCTCGCTCGAGGAGACGTATTACCACCGATTGCGGCCGGCGCAGGGCTTCGTATTCCAGCGCGTCTACACCGACGACCGCTCGCTCGACGAATCGCTGGCTGTCGAGGATCGCGACGTCGTGATGGTGCCGCGCGGCTATCACCCGGTCGTCGTGCCGTACGGCTACGAATCGTATTATCTGAACGTGATGGCGGGACCGCGCCGCGAGTGGCATTTCCGGAACGATCCCGCGCACGAATGGTTGCTCAGGGGTCAGATACGCAATGAATGAACGGAATGCTTCCCACCGGTACGCTCGCGCCCATTCATTGCGTGTCTGA
>JALYSS010000158.1 GCA_030854685.1 Pseudomonadota bacterium
GGGGTGCTATTTTAGCGTCCGATGAGTGGATACCATATAAGCGCCGCCGGGCCGCCCCAAGACGCGAATTGCTCCCCCGCGGGGGACAGCGCAGCGGCCGTAGCGGCCAACGCGGCCGCAAGCGTGGGGGCCGTATGAGCGACGCCGGGCCGTCCCAAGACGCGAATTGCTCCCCCACGGGGGGCAGCGCAGCGGCCGTAGCGGCCAATGCGGCCGCAAGCGTGGGGGCTGTATGAGCGCCAGGCATTCGCACCACGATTCGCCGCACGCGCACGACGGCGATGCGCACGATCACCATCTGGCCCCCGATGCGGCGACGATGCGCGCGCTCGCTTTCGCATTGGTATTGACCGCCGGCTACGCGATCGTCGAAGCGGCCGGCGGCTGGTTCGCCGGATCGCTTGCGCTGCTGTCCGACGCCGGGCACATGGCGACCGACGCCGCGGCGCTCGGACTGGCGCTCTTCGCGCAATGGGTGGCGCGACGGCCGCCGTCGCCGCGCGCGTCCTACGGCTATGCGCGTGCGGAAGTGCTCGCCGCGTTCGTCAATGCGCTCGCGCTGTTGCTGCTCGTCGGATTCATCGTCATCGAGGCGATCCGCCGGGTGGCGAATCCGGCGCCGGTGGCCGGCGGAACGGTGCTTGGCATTGCGACGATCGGATTGCTGATCAATGTCGCCACCGCATGGGTGCTGTCCCGTGCTCCAACGTCAACGGGCGCGCGCAGTGCATTGTTGCACGTGCTGTCGGACGCGCTCGCGTCGATCGCCGCCATCGTCGCCGGCGCCGTGATCGTGACGACCGGTTGGACGCCGATCGATCCGCTGCTGTCGCTGTTGACCGCGGTGCTGATCCTGCGTTCGACGTGGCGCCTGCTCGCGCAGACGACGGGCGTGCTGATGGAGGGCGTGCCGGCGCACCTTGATTACCGGGAAATCGGTACCGCGCTGACGACAATTCAGGGCGTGACCGGCGTCCACGATCTGCATGTGTGGCAGATGAGCGCGCGGCATTCGGCGCTGTCGGCGCACGTGACGCTCGACACCGGTGACGAGTGGCTCCGCGTGCTCGATGCAGCGCGCCACATGCTGGCGACGCGTTTCCACATCGACCACGTGACGCTGCAACCGTCGTGGCCGCTCCATTGCATCTACGGCGACCGGCGGGTGATTCCGATCGTGCCGGCGGACGGCGGGTAGTGCGCTTGTCAGATCCAGCGCGCGCGCCGGAAGCGCATGAACAGCAATGCGTCGATCGCGGTCATGCTGAGGATCGCAAGCGGATAACCGATCGACCAATCGAGCTCCGGCATGTGCTTGAAGTTCATGCCGTAGATCCCCGCGATGAGCGTCGGCACCGTGATCAGCGCGCCCCATGCGGCGAGCCGCTTCGTGACTTCGTTGTCGGAAATGCCGATCAGCGCGAGATTCACCTGGATCCCCGTCGTCAGCATTTCGCGAATGCTGTCGATCGTGCCGTTGATCCGCGCGAGATGGTCGTAGACGTCGCGAAAATACTCCTGCGTTCCCTGGCATAGCTGCGGGACGCGTCCGCCATAGAGCTTGCCGACCGCTTCCATCAGCGGCGCGACGACGTGCTTCAGCGCCATCAGCTGGGACTTGAGGCCATAGAGTTCCTCGATCTTGCTGCGCGACGACGCACTCGCGAAGAGTTGCTCCTCCGCCGCCTCGAGGCGCGTTTCCAGCTGGTCCAGCACGGGGAAGTAACGGTCGACGACGTTGTCGATCAACGCGTAGAACACGAAGCCCGCACCATGGCTGAGCAGCTCCGGCTCGCGCTCGGCGCGGGCGCGCACCGCCGCGAAGCCGATCTGCGTCCGGTGGCGTACCGTCAGCACGTAGTTGGCACCGACGAACAGGTCGACTTCACCGATGTTGAGCTCCTCGCTGCCATCCTCGACCTTGACCATCTCGGCCGGGTGCAGCACGGCAAACAGCGAACCGCCGTATTCCTCGATCTTTGGTCGCTGGTGGCCCTTGCGCGCGTCCTCTACGGCGAGCTCATGGAGGCCGAATTCCTGCGCCATCTCGTCCAGCTCCGCGTGCGTCGGCTCGAAAAGCGCGACCCAGATGAAGCACTCCGGCCGATGCACGTATTCGCTGATGTCCCCGGCCGGGATATCCGCGATCTTGCGGCCGTTTTCGTATGCGACGCAGCTGACGAGCATGGTGGGTGGACCGAAGAGATGGTCGCCATCATAGCGGCGCCCGAAGCCCGCGGCCAGCGTCGACCGCGAAGATGCGCTCATCCGACCCGCGCGCCATCGCGCGCGGTAAGATCGCCAGATCTTTCGAGGACGACCCGCCCGAAGCTCGCGAGGCGGGAACGCACCGCGTCATGATCATCACGTCGCTGCTCGATACGGATCTGTACAAATTCACGATGATGCAGGTCGTGTTGCATCATTTCCCCGAGGCTCAGGTCGAGTATCGCTTCAAATGCCGCAACAACGGGATCGACCTGCAGCCTTACGTCGGCGAGATTCGCCGCGAGATCGCCGGGCTTTGCCGCTTGCGCTTCACCCGGCGCGAGCTCGATTACATGCGGAGCTGGCGCTTCCTGAAGAGCGATTACGTCGATCTCCTCGGTCTGTTCCAGCTCGACGAACGCTTCATCCACGTCAGCGCGCTGCCGGGTAACGATGGCGAGATCGACATCGCGATCAAGGGTCCGTGGCTGCACACGATCATGTTCGAAGTGCCGGTCCTCGCGATCGTTTCCGAGGTCTACAACCGCAACATCCATCAGCATCCGGATTTCGACGAGGGGCACGTCCGCCTCGCGCGCAAGATCGAGCAGCTCAATTCGGTGCCGGATCCCGAATTCCGGATCGCCGACTACGGCACGCGGCGGCGCTTTTCATACGACTGGCAGCAGCAGGTGATCGTCGCGCTGCGCGACGGCATCCGCGGGAAATTCGTCGGCACGAGCAACGTCCACTTTGCGCTCGAGCACAACCTGACGCCGCTCGGCACGATGGCGCACGAGTACCTGCAGGCGTGCCAGGCGGTCGGGCCGCGACTGCGCGATTCGCAGGTGTTCGCCTTCAACACATGGGCGCGCGAGTATCGCGGCGACCTCGGGATCGCGCTGTCCGACGTGTTCGGCATGGATGCGTTCCTGCGCGACTTCGACCTCTTCTTCTGCAAGCTGTTCGACGGCGTGCGCCACGACTCGGGCGATCCGTTCGAATGGGGCGAGAAGCTGATCGCGCACTACCAGCGGATGCGCATCGATCCGCGCACCAAGGCCATGGTGTTCTCGGACAGCCTGAGCGTGCCGCTCGCGCAGCGGCTGTTCGAGTATTTTCGCGGTCGCAGCCAGACCGCGTTCGGCATCGGCACAAACCTCACCAACGACCTGGGCTACGAGCCGCTCGCGATCGTGATCAAGATGACGCGCTGCAACGGCCAGCCGGTGGCGAAGATCAGCGACGAGCCGACGAAGACGATGGATTACGACCCGTCGTACGTCGCGTACGTGCGGGAAGTGTTCCAGGTCCCGGCGGCGAACGCGAAGCCGTAACGCAGCGTTAGCGCCGGTAGTACGCCCCATCGATCGCGTTGCCGCCGTGCGCCGGTTCCACTTTGCTGATGCGGGAGTCGAAGGTGAGCGTCGCGCCGGTGGACGTGCCGTACCCGGGCGCCTCGCTCCCGGTGCGCAATTCGGCGCTGCTGCCCGGACGAATCGTGACGGTTTCCGCGTCGCCGTTGGCGCCATTCTGGCCATGGAACGTCTCGATGGCCCAGGTGCCCGTGTTGTCGTTTCGATATTTGGCGTGATGGCCCATACCACGAGTTCCGGGTGTCGTTTCGCGGGGGATCGTAGAGGTCCTGATCGCGATCGCCGGTCCAGAGGTCAGGCGTACTTGGCGAGCGCGTCTCGATACGCGGTCAGTACGTTGTCGCCAAAGCACGCGAACACGATGCGGTCGAGGGTTGGAATCGTGGATGCGGCCGCCGCGACCTCGCGGGTCGCGATCGCCGTCGCGAGTTCGAGAGGATAGCCGTAGACGCCGCAGCTGATCGCCGGAAACGCGAGCGATGCGATTTCGAGATTCGCGGCGAGGGCCAGCGAATGGCGATAGCAGGCAGCGAGGAGTGCCGGCTCGCCGCGCCCGCCGCCCTGCCAGACGGGACCGACGGTATGGATGACGTAGCGTGCCGCCAGCCGGTAGCCGCGGGTAAGGCGCGCTTCGCCAGTCGGGCAGCCGCCGAGCGTCCTGCATTCGGCGAGCAACTGCGGGCCCGCGGCGCGATGAATCGCCCCGTCGACACCACCGCCCCCCAGCAGCGACGTGTTCGCCGCATTGACGATTGCATCGACGTCGAGCGCCGTGATGTCGACTTCGCAGGCTTCGAGAACGGTGCCGCCGACGCTGGCCATTGAGGACTCCGGAAACGAGCGGACGACAGTGTAAAGTGGTTGCATGGCGACGCCAATCTCCGACGACAAGCTTCGATCTTCGCCGGCCGTTGACGCGGCAGGGACGCGCCCGTCGGCAGTCGACCGGCGCTTGCACCTCGACGACATCCTGAAGCTGATGGTCGGTGATGGATTGATCGCGCAGGCCGATGCGGAGCACATTGCGCGCTCGCGCACGCAACGCTTCGAGCATCCGCTCGAGCTCGTCGCCGAGCAGAAGCTCAAGTCGCGGAAACCGCCCCACAAGCCGTTGCTGCTCGATGGGCTGGTGGAATGGCTTGCCGGCAAGCTGGGCGTGCCTTATCAACACGTCGATCCGCTGAAGATCGATCTTGGCGCCGTCACCGCGACAATGTCGAACGCGTACGCGGAGCGCTACCGGATCCTGCCGGTTGCGGTCGATCGACAGACGCTGACGGTCGCGACCGGCGAGCCTTTCGTTCGCGGCTGGGCCGACGAGCTCGAGCGAATCCTGAAACTCGACATCCGGCTCGTGTTCGCGAATCCGGTGGATGTTCGCCGCTACATCGGCGAGTTCTTCAACCTCGCGCGTTCGATGAAACGGGCGCAGGAGAATTCGCGCGGCGATTTCGCGCTCGCGCGGAACTTCGAGCAGCTCGTCGAGCTCGGCCGCCACGGTCATCTCGACGCCAACGACCAGCACGTCGTCCACATCGTCGATTGGCTGTGGCAATACGCGTTCGACCAGCGCGCCTCCGACATCCACATCGAGCCGCGGCGCGACGTCGGTCTCGTGCGCTTTCGCATCGACGGCGTGCTGCATCAGGTCTATGCCATTCCGACGTCGGTGCTGAATGCGGTGACGTCGCGCATCAAGCTGCTCGCGCGGATGGAGATCGTCGAGAAGCGGCGTCCGCAGGATGGCCGGATCAAGACCGTCGTGCCCGATGGCGAGGAAGTCGAGTTGCGCATTTCGACGATGCCTACGGCGTTCGGCGAAAAGATCGTCATGCGGATCTTCAGCCCCGAGGTGCTGGTCCGCGATTTTCAGGATCTCGGCTTTACCGCCGACGATCGTTCGCGATGGGAGACGATGACGGGCGAGCCGCACGGCATCATCCTCGTCACCGGGCCGACCGGGTCGGGCAAGACGACGACGCTCTATTCGACGTTGAAGGGACTTGCGACGCCTGAAGTGAACGTATGCACGATCGAGGATCCGATCGAGATGATCGAGCCTGCGTTCAACCAGATGCAGGTGCAGTCCGGCATCGGTGTCGATTTCGCGACCGGCGTGCGGACGCTGTTGCGCCAGGACCCGGACATCATCATGGTCGGCGAAGTGCGCGACCACGACACCGGCGACATGGCCGTGCAGGCGGCGCTCACCGGACATCTCGTGCTGTCGACGCTGCACACGAACGACGCGCCGTCGGCGGTCACGCGGATGCTCGATCTCGGAATTCCGGCGTATCTGATCAATTCGACGCTGCTCGGCGTCATGGCGCAGCGGCTGGTACGCACGCTATGCCCGCACTGCAAGGAGCCGACCGATCCGCCGGACGATTCGACCTGGGCAGCGATCACTTCGCCATGGCGGGGCGAGAGGCCGGCCAGGACGATGGCGGCGCGGGGTTGCCTTGAATGCCGGATGACGGGTTATCTCGGCCGAATCGGTCTCTACGAAATCATGCTGATGACGCCAGCGCTGCGGCGGCTGATGACGAAGGACGCCGATGATCGTGCGATTCGCGAACAGGCGTTTCGCGACGGCATGAAGCCGTTGCGCGTATCGGGTGCGATGAAAGTGGCGGCGGGGATCACGACGGCCGACGAGGTCGTCAAGGTGGCGCCGCTCGCCTGATTCACGCCGATCGCCGTGGCGTACCGGCGCCCGAAATTCGATCCGACGTTCAGCGCGCCTTCTTTTTCTTCGGCAGCACGCCCTTGTCGCGCAGGACGTCGCGGGCCATGGCCTGACGCTGCGGGTCCGACATCGTCGGAAACGACTTCTTGAGCTTCATGTCCGTGTTCTCGAATGCCTGGAACGCCTCGGCTTGCTGCGGTGTGAGCCTCGCACTCTCCGGCAACCCGAGTTTCTTGCGAATCTCCTTCCGCTTGGCGTTACCGACCAGCCGCGCAAGAAGCAATACGAGCAGCACGACGACGACGCCAAAGCCTATCGGCACCCAGTAGAGTTCCACGATCTTTCTCCCGTAGCGAATCCGAAACCGATACTTTAGCGCCGACGCAAGCAACATGCCACTGGCATAGCGATCGCTCGTCGTTGCCTCGCGATCATGGACGAGCCGTACGTCGCCGTTATTGACCACGCGTTTGAGCCTGTGCAACTTGCGATTAGATGCAATAGACAATATAACGGCGGATGACGGCTATCCCGCTGGCGCCCTGGAAAGACCGCACCGTGATATTGGGCGTACGCCGAACATTTACAGCTTGATCCCGGTCACGGGGAATCGAGGGGGAGCGTCGTGGTCGAGGTGATCGACCCGCTTGGCTCGGAAATCGTCCTGGAAACCCGCGTGGGGGATCTGGTCATCACCGTTGCCCGCATTGATCCGAAATCGGATATGAAGCCGGGCGACACGATTGCATTGTCGGCGCTCAGCGAGCAGCTGCATTTCTTCGATCCGGAGAGCGAACGCGCGATCCGGTAAATTGACATGTATCGAGCACCTCCCGCCGTTGCAACCACCGTATTTGCGCGCATCCCGCAACGATTCCGCATTCGCGGGCGCAGCAATCGCTGGATCGACGTGCAGCGCGGCGGCGCGGAGACGCGTTGCTTCCTCGAGGGGCCGTCCTTCGACCGGGACGGCAATCTGTACGTCGTCGACGTGGCCTGGGGAAGGATCTTTCGCATCGCGCAGAACGGCGAGGTCAATCTGTTCACCGAATACGATGGCGAGCCAAATGGCCTGAAGATCCATCGTGACGGCCGTATTTTCATTGCCGATTACCGTCACGGGATCATGGTCGTCGATCCACAATCGCGCGCCGTGACGCCGTTTCTCGATCGCGCCATCCTCGATCGCTTCAAGGGCGTCAACGACCTGGTATTTGCGTCGAACGGAGATCTGTACTTCACCGATCAGGCACTGACCGGCCTGCACGATCCGAGCGGTTGCCTGTACCGGCTGCGCGCGGGCGGCCAGCTCGATCGCTTGCTCGACAACATCCCGAGCCCCAACGGGCTTGTGCTGAATCTCGACGAAAGCGCCGTGTTCGTCAACGTGACCCGCGGCAACTGCGTCTGGCGCGTCCCGTTGCTGCCGAACGGCATGCCCTGCAAGGTGGGCCTGTTCGTGCAATTGTCCGGGGGTCTCGGCGGTCCGGATGGCCTCGCGATCGACACCGCCGGGAACCTCGCGGTGGCCCACTTCGGCCTCGGGGCGGTATGGTTGTTCAGCCGCCTCGGCGAGCCGCTGGCACGCATCAATTCGTGCGAAGGGCTCGCAACGACGAACCTGGCCTACGGCGGCAAGGACAACAAGACCCTTTACGTCACCGAATCGGAATCGGGTTCGATCCTGATCGCGCAGCTCGACGTACCGGGTCGTCCGATGTTTTCCCACGCCGCGACCCGCTGACTCGCGATTCGTGTCGCGCTTATCGACTGATCCGAACGCTCGACGAGGGAATGCTCATGCCCGGCAATGAAGATGCGAGCGGCCTCGAAAAAGGCTTGACCAGCTACGGTGACATCGAGTTCTCGCTGTTCCTGCGCAAGGCGTTCATCAAGGGAGCGGGCTATGGCGATGATGCGCTTGCGCGCCCGATCGTCGGGATCGTCGACACCGGCAGTGGATTCAATCCCTGCCACGGCAACGCGCCGCAGCTGATCGAGGCCGTTCAGCGCGGCGTCATGCTGGCCGGCGGCATACCGATCGCCTTTCCGACGATATCCATCCACGAGAGCTTTGCGTATCCGACCAGCATGTACCTGCGCAATCTCATGTCGATGGATACCGAGGAAATGATCCGCGCGCAGCCCATGGACGCGGTGGTGCTCATCGGTGGCTGCGACAAGACCGTTCCGGCCCAATTGATGGGCGCCATTTCGGCGAACGTGCCGGCGATAGAGCTCGTGACCGGATCGATGCTCACCGGGTCGCATCGCGGCGAGCGCGTCGGCGCGTGCACCGACTGCCGCCGGTTCTGGGCCGCTTTCCGCGGCGATGAAATCGGCCGCGAGGAAATCGACGCGGTCAACAACCAGCTCGTAGCGAGCGTCGGGACCTGCTCGGTCATGGGGACCGCCAGCACGATGGCGTGCATCGCCGAGGCGCTCGGCATGACAATGCCCGGAGCCGCATCGCCACCGGCCGTGACGGCCGACCGCATCCGCGTCGCCGAGCGAACCGGCGCCCAGGCGGTCGCGATGATCGGCATGCGGCTGACGCCCGACCGGATCCTCACCGCCGAATCGTTCGGGAATGCTCTGCGCGTCCTGCTCGCGATCGGAGGATCGACCAACGGCATCGTGC
>JALYSS010000185.1 GCA_030854685.1 Pseudomonadota bacterium
GCTCTGACCCCATTTAGCCAGACATCCCCAGACCGGCGTGCATCCGTGGCGTCATCATCATGCCGCTGAACACATAGCCCGCGAGCAGCCCGAGCACGATCCCGCACAGCACGACGACGAGCGTGAAAGGCACCGCCTTTTCCACCGATGATTTGTTCAGCACCGGCGCACCGAGAAAGAATGTGTAGATGGCGTAGATCGTCGCGATCAGCGCCACGACGCCGCCGAAGATGCCGAGCAGGTTGAAGATGCCCGCAAGCCACGCGATCGTGTAGCTGTAAGCGGTCAGCTTGAGCGAAGCGACGAAATCCTTCGCACCGCCAAACGACGGCGCCAGCGCATCGACGATCAGTGCCAGGACAAACGTGATGATCAGCGACAGAACGTACTGCGCGATGGCGATCTGGACCGACTGCACCGATAGCAGCAACGCGATCGGGCCGATCGCCGCAAGGATCATGATCCAGCTCGTGTAGAGCGACTGCACGGTGGCGGGTTCGGCCGCTATCTGCAACCATTCGCTGCGCGGTTCGACAAGTATCCCTTTGACGCGGTCGACCAGATTCATTCGTTGCTCCCCGATGACTGTCATTTTGTCGAGCGGGCGTTCGCTCTTTTGGTGCGCCGAAGTGTAGGGGAGCGCGCGCCGGCTGTCGAACGCGGGTGTCGGGTGGCCGCCTCCACGTCGCGGTGATGAGCGAACTACGAGAGCGCCTTTCTTCCCGTGCGTCACGCGCCGCGCAGAAAAGGCCGCGTGGAACCGGGTAGCCGAAGCTCGCGCGCACCGAGACGTTTCGACAACTGCACGGCAAGCTGGGTCACCGCGCGCGTGGCGATCGTGGCGCGCTGCTTGGGGACCGCCGCCTTGAGCATGCTGACCGCCGCGCCGGCAACGGCTTCGCCGCTGCCGGAATCGAAGATCGGCGCACCGAAACAGATCATGCCGTCCCGTGTTTCCTCGTCGTCGATCGAGTAGCCGCGAGCGCGCACTTGCGCGAGCTGGCGCGCGAGTACCGCAGCGTCGCGGACGCTGCGGCGCGTCAGCGTGCGAAAGCCCGAAGCCCGCATCAGCTCGGTGACGCGCTCGGGTGCGAGCGTGCTCAGCAACGCCTTGCCGCTCGCTGTGCAGGATGCCGGCAGGCGCATGCCGATGCGAAAGTTGACGCCGAGCGGCCGCGAGCCGTTGCGGCAGGCAACGTAGACGACGTCGGCGCCGTCGAGGACGGACAGGATGATCGTCTCCTCCGGCAGCAACGCCATTTCATCCCACAGCTTCGCGAACTCCACCGTGAGATCGGCGCGGGCAAGAAACGCGTGCGCGAGGTCCATCACGCGCAGGCCGAGATGGTAGGTCCCGTTGTCGTAGCGCGTCAGCAACCCCGACGCGGTCAGCGTCATGCAAAGGTTGTGCATCGTGCTTTTCGGGAGGTCGAGCCGCGCGGTCAGCTCCGCGAGCGTCATCGGCTCGCGTGCGTCCGCGATCACGTCCAGCAGCCGGACCGCTTTGACGACGGCGGGGACGATTCCCTTCGATGGCGGCGTGGCAGCGCGTGCCGGCGTCGGCAAGGCCCGATTTCTCTGCGCGGCCTGTTCCTTCATGCGCTTTACCGTTGGCTGTGACTTGACAGCCGCAGGTTACACCGTTAGCGTATTCCCGATACTGAACGGTGTTCAGCATACCGAACGCTCGGTCCAAGACACGACCGGGTGCGGTCCACGAGAATCGAGGAGGAGCCCCATGCCATGGAAATCCGATCGTCGCACTTGCTGGATCGCGCTCGTCGCGATAGCGCTCGCATTCACACCGTTGCAGACGGCCGCGCAGGCGGCTGCGGGGCCGAAGCCGTTTCGCATCGGCATCGTCACGTTCCTGTCCGGCGCGGCGGCCGGTCCCTTCGGCGTGCCGGCGCGCAATGGCGCCGAAGTGCTGGTCGAGGCGCTTAACGCTGGCAAGGCCCCGGCGCCTTATGCGGCCAAGGGATTCGGCGGTGCGCCGATCGAGCTCGTGTTCGTCGACGAAGCAGGCGGCACGACGAAGCAGGTCACCGAATACCGCAATCTCGTGCAGCAGCAGAACGTCGACGCGGTGATCGGGTACATCTCCAGCGGAGACTGCCTCGCCATCGCACCGGTAGCCGACGAAATCAGGAAGCTGACGGTGTTCTTCGATTGCGGCACGCCGCGCATCTTCGAGGACGCGAGCTACAAATACCTGTTCCGCACCGGCGCGACGGCGACGATGGATAACGTCGCGGCCGCGCTGTACCTGACGGAGGGGAGCCGGAAGATCAGGAAGATCGCCGGCATCAACCAGAACTACGCCTGGGGCCAGGATTCGTGGAACGACTTCGAGGCCGCGATGAAGGTCCTCGATCCGGGCGTCGACGTGGCGACGTCGCAGATGCCGAAATTGCTCGCGGGTCAGTACGGCGCCGAAATCTCGACGCTGCTCTCGTCGGGGGCCGACGTCGTTCACTCGAGCTTCTGGGGCGGTGACCTCGACGCGCTGATCCTGCAGGGCGCACCCCGCGGATTGTTCAGGAAAAGCACGGTGGTGCTGACGGCAGGCGAGACCGCCGTCCAGAAACTCGGCGCGCAGATCCCCGACGGCACGATCATCGGGGCTCGGGGGCCGTTCGACATGTTCGCGCCGGACACGGAGCTCAACCGGTGGCTGCGCAAGGCGTACAGCGACCGCTACGACGTGCCGCCGAGCTATCCGTCGTACAAGATGGTGCAGGCGATTCTCGGAATGAAATCGGCGGTCGAGAAGGCGCAGGCGGCGAACGGCGGCAACGCGCCGTCGCAGGACCAGATCATCGCCGCGTTCGAGAATCTGACCTGGGAAGGGCCGGGCGGCAAGGTGACGATGGGTCTCGGCAAGGGCCATCAGGCCGTGCAGGGAACGGCATATGGCACGATGAAGCATTCCGGCGGCAAGGTTACGTGGGCGAACGTAAAGACGTATCCGGCGGCAAAGGTCACGCCGCCGGAGGGTGTCAAGAGCGAGGACTGGATCAAGTCCGGCTTCAAGGCGAAGTAGGCATCGCGGACGGCCGCGCGATCGCGCGGCCGCTGCTATCGGAGCGGCCCGGATGAGCCAATTGCTTGCGGTCGTCGTCGACGGCCTGATCTATGCGTCGTGGCTGTTCGTGATCGCCGTCGGGCTCACGCTGATCTACGGCGTGATGAAGATCCTCAACATGGCGCACGGCAGCCTCTATGCGCTCGGCGCCTATGCAGGCGCGTCGCTCGCCGGAGCCTGGCTCGCGCACGGCTACGTGGCACTCGGCAGCTACGCGATGCTGGTGCTGGCGGCGATCATCGTCGGACTCATCGCCGGCCCGGTGATCGAGCGCGGACTGCTGCGCTTCATGTATGACCGCGACGAGGTCGTGTTGCTGCTCGTCACGTACGCGGTGTTCCTGATCCTCGAGGACGTGATCAAGCTGATCTGGGGCGTCGATCCCCGTTTCATCGCTGAACCCTACGGCATGCTCGGCAACGTCGACTTCGCCGGCCTGTCGTACCCGGTCTACAGTTTCGTGCTGCTTGCAGTTGCCGTCATCGTCGGCGCTGGTGTCACCTGGGTGCTGGGACATACGCGGCAGGGCAAGCTGCTGGCGGCGGTGATCCACGATCGCGAGATCAGCATGGCGATGGGGATCAACGTTTCGCGCGTGTATCTCGTCACGTTCACGGCGGGCGCCATGCTCGCGGCGCTCGGCGGCGCGCTGACCGCGCCCACGATATCGGTCGTCCCCGGCATGGGTGTCGAAGTCATCGTGCTGGCGTTCGCGGTCGTCGTCATCGGCGGGCTCGGGAGTCTTCCCGGCGCGGCGCTCGGCGCGCTCATCGTCGGCCTCGTGCGCTCGGCGTCGGTGCACTATCTGCCCGAGGTCGAGTTGTTCAGCATCTACGTCGTGATGGCGCTCGTGCTGATTTTCCGTCCGAAAGGACTGTTCGCGAGCATCGAGGCGCGCAAGATATGAAGGCCGCGGAAGCAATGCCGGTACGCCGCGGCGCGCTCGACGCGGGAGCCCTGGCGCGCGGTCCGTGGCTGCTGGTCGTAGCACTGATCGTGCTGCTCGGCGCCGGCACGCTGTTTCCGAAATGGCAGTTTCTCGCGACGATCGCGCTCGCGAAAGGCTGCGTGGTGCTGGGGTTGCTCCTGCTGCTGCGCACCGGCCTCGTGTCCTTCGGGCAGGGGCTCTATTACTGCCTCGGTGCGTACGCTGCGGGCGCGCTCGGCCAATACTTCCACCTGACGGACGCGGTCGTGCTGCTCGCGATCGGCACCATCGTCGCCGCACTGGTCGCGCTCGTGCTGGGCTTCCTGCTCGCGAATTACCGCAGCATCTTCTTCGCGATGCTGAGCCTCGCCTTCTCGATGATTCTGTATGGCCTCCTCGTAAAGACCCAGACGCTCGGCAGCACCGACGGTTTCAACGTCGCGCCGCCGACGTTGTTCGGCCAGCGGATTTCAGGTCAGTCAGGGCAGTATCCGCTGTACGCGCTCGCCTGCGTCGTCGCCTTCGTCGCCGCCGGCGCGATGTACCGGTATTTCGGCACGCCGCTCGGCCGCTTGTCGCCCGCCATCCGCGACAACGAAATCCGCGTCGAATACATGGGCGCATCGGTGCGCAACGCCATTCACGTCAAGTACGTGATCGCCGGCGCGCTCGGAGGCCTGGGCGGCGCGCTGGCCGCGCTCACCGTGGGGCATATCGATCCCGAAATGGCGTACTGGACGACATCGGGAGAATTCGTGTTCGTCACGATTCTGTCCGGAACGGGCAGCGTGCTCGCGCCGTTCCTGGGCTCCCTCCTGTTCGAAGTGGTCCGCAGCGCCGCCTATCAATACTCGCCGAATACGTGGCAGATGGCACTCGGGATCGTCATGCTCATCGTCATCGTCGCATTGCCCGGTGGCCTGTGGTCGGTGTTTGGCGGACACCGGCGGGCGGCGCAAAGATGAGCGCTCCAGGGGCGATCCTGGAAGCGAACGGGCTCGACAAGCGCTTCGGCGCGGTCACGGCGGCGGCCGGCATTTCGGCGGCCTTCGACCCGCATACGGTGACCGGGCTGATCGGCACCAACGGCGCCGGCAAGACGACGTTCGTCAACATGATCACGGGCTATCTCAAGCCCGATCACGGAACGATCACGTTTCGCGGCCGCAACATCACCGCGTTGAGACCGCGCGAAGTGACGCGCATCGGCATCTGCCGCTCGTTCCAGATCCCGCAGCTCTACAACACGCTCACCGTACGGGAAAACCTCGTCGTCGCGCTCGGTATCGTGCTGCACAACAGCCGCAAGTCGTTCCTCGCTCGCGCGCCGCGGACGGTTCCCGGTCATTCCGGCACGCTAGCGGAGTCCGCCGACGCGATGCTGGAGCGCTTCGGCCTCTCCGATTATCGCGACCGGAGCGCGGGCGTGCTGCCCGAGGGCGTGCGCAAGCTGGCCGACATCGCAATGGCGCTCGTCGTACGGCCCGATGTGCTGCTGCTCGACGAGCCGACCAGCGGTGTTTCGAGCGACGAGAAGTTCGAGATCATGGATCGCGTGATGAACGCGGTGCGCACCGACGGCGTGACCGTGCTGTTCGTCGAGCACGACATGGACATCGTCGCGCGTTACGCGCAGCGCGTGCTGGCGTTCTACGAAGGTCGCATCCTGGCCGACGGCGGCGTTGCATCGGTACTCGGCGACGAAGAGGTACGCCGCTACGTGATTGGCGGCGCCCATGCAGCCGGAATTCCGGAGGCCGTCGGTGCTTGAGATTCGCGGTCTCGACGTCGCGATCGGCTCGGTCGGCATCCTGCGCGGTGTCGGGCTCGAATTGCCGTCCGGCGAGATGGCCGGCCTGATCGGCCGCAACGGCGCGGGGAAGACGACCTTGATGCGCAGCATCATGGGCCTGCTGCCAGCGCGCAAGGGCACGATCGAGTTCGACGGCCACACGTTGACCGACGATCCCGCCTACGCGCGCACGAGGCTCGGCATCGGCTACATGCCAGAGGATCGCCGGCTGATTCCCGAGTTGAGCGTCGAGGAAAACATCCTGTTGCCCGCGTGGGCGCTCCGCTCGCGCACCGGCGGCGAGCGCTGGCGCAGGATCTGCGCGATGATTCCCGAGATCGAGGCGTTCGCCGCGCGCCGCGCGCTTCAATTATCCGGCGGACAGCAGAAGCTCGTCGCGATCGGCCGCGCACTGATGTGCGGCACGAAGCTGCTGCTGCTCGACGAGCCGTTCGAAGGCGTCGCTCCCGCGTTGTCCAAGCGGATCGCCGAAGTGATCGCAGGACTGAAGGGCGAGGGTCTTTCGATCATCGTGTCCGAATCCGATCTCCAGCATTCCGCCGCGATGCTCGATCGCGTGTTCCGCATCGAGCGCGGCGAGGTATCCGTCGGTTCCCTCTGATCGTCACACGAAGAACGCTCGTGCCGGAGACTGCGATGAGAATCAAGGCTGCCGTATTGAACGCGATGGGCGCTGCGGTGCCGTATGCCGCGAGCAGGCCGCTCGCCATCGAGGAAGTCGATCTCGATCCTCCGGGCGAGGGCGAGGTGCTGGTGCAGGTCAAGGCAGCGGGACTGTGCCATTCCGACCTGTCCGTCATCAACGGCGATCGCCCGCGACCGACGCCGATGGCGCTCGGACACGAGGCGTCGGGCGTGGTCGTCGAGTGCGGGCGCGGCGTCACGCAATTGCGGCCCGGCGATCACGTCGTGCTCGTGTTCGTGCCGAGCTGCGGCCATTGCCTGCCCTGCATGGAAGGACGGCCCGCGCTGTGCGAGCCGGGCGCGGCGGCGAACGGCGCCGGCACGCTGCTCGGCGGTGCGCATCGGCTGCATCGCGACGGCGCGCCGATCCATCATCATCTCGGCGTGTCCGCGTTCGCCCAGTATGCGGTGATGTCGCAGTACTCGTGCATCAAGGTAGACGCGTCCTTGCCGTTCGACGAAGCGGCACTGTTCGGATGCGCGGTGCTGACCGGCGTGGGCGCGGTCATCAACACGGCGAAGGTATCGGCGGGTAGCGCAGTCGCGGTGGTGGGGCTCGGCGGCGTGGGCCTCAATTCCCTGCTCGCGGCGAGCGCGGCCGGCGCACGCGACATCGTCGCGATCGATCTCTTCGACGACAAGCTCGACCTCGCGCGCGACCTCGGCGCAACCGCGACGGTCAATGCGCGCGCACCGGATGCAATCGAGCAAGTGAAGCAGGCGACGGGCGGCGGTGCCGACTTCGCATTTGAAATGGCGGGATCGGTGCAGGCCATGGAGCTCGCGTACCGGGTGACGCGACGCGGCGGCACGACGGTGACCGCGGGCTTGCCGCATCCCGACCATCGCTGGCCGGTGCAACAGGTCAATCTCGTGGCCGAGGAGCGCACGGTCAAGGGCAGCTACGTCGGCTCGTGCGTACCGCTGCGCGACATTCCCCGCTACGTCGGTCTCTATCGCCAGGGTCGGCTGCCGGTGAATCGACTGATGGGCGAACGCATCGGCTTGGCCGACATCAACGCCGGCTTCGATCATCTGGCGTCGGGACACGCGCTGCGGCAGATCGTCCTCTTCTAGCAATGGTCAGCGGCGGCACGCCGGGTCCGCGTCGTTGCCCGCGCCGCAGATAGGCAGCCTCGTGCGCCGCGCAGAAATCGAGGAGCGTTATCGCTGCGACCTCGCGACGCTCTGGCAGCGCACGCTCGACCGCGCGCACGGCGCACGCGTCGCGCCGGTGATCGAGCCCGAGGCCGGCGATCGCCGCTTCGCCGCACCCGAATGGCGCGATCTGCCGTACTTCGACTGGGTCAAGCAGGCGTATCTGCTGTATTCGCGGGCCCTGCTGGAGCTTGCGGACACCGTTCAACTCGATGCAAAGGCGGCGGGCAAGCTACGATTCTGCACGCACCGCTATCTCGACGCGCTTGCCCCGACCAATTGCGCGGTCACCAATCCGCAGGTGCTGAAGCGCGTGATCGAATCCAACGGGCACAGCCTCGCGCTCGGCCTGCGCAACCTGCTGCTCGATACCGGACGAGGGCGGCTGTCGATGAGCGACGAGACGGCGTTCGACGTCGGGCGCAATCTCGCGATCACGTCCGGCGCCGTGATCTGCGAAAACGAGCTCATGCAGCTCATCCAGTACGCACCGCTTCGCGATCACGTCCATGCGCGCCCGCTGCTGATCGTGCCGCCCTGCATCAGCAAGTACTACATGCTCGATCTGCAGCCGGACAACTCGTTCGTCCGTTATTGCGTCGAATCGGGATACACGGTATTCCTGATCTCGTGGCGAAACGTCACTCCCGCGCAGGGCAGCATGACGTGGGACGATTATCTGTCGCTTGGCGTACTCGTCGCGCTCGACGCGGCTTGCGAAATCACCGGAAGCGATAGTGTCAACGCGCTCGGCTTTTGCGTCGGCGGCGCGATGCTTGCGTGCGCGGTCGCGGTGCTGCACGCAAAAGGGCAGCGCCGGGTCCAAAGCGTGACGCTGCTCGCGACGATGCTCGACTACGAAGCGTCGGGCGACCTCGGGCTGCTGATCGACGACGCCTACGTCAAGGCGCGCGAGGCGACGCTGACGCGCGAGACGATCGTGGCGGCGAGCGAAGTGGCGATGAGTTTCGCGAGCCTCCGCGCAAACGAGTTCATCTGGCATTACGTGATCCACAACTACCTGATGGGCGAGACGCCACCGCCGCTCGATCTCCTGTACTGGAACGGCGACCAGGCGAACCTGCCCGGCGCGATGTTCGCGTGGTACATCCGCAATCTTTATCTCGAAAACAATCTGGTCCGGCCTGGTGCGCTGTCGATGTGCGCGACGCCGGTCGATCTGCGCGCGATCGATGTTCCGTCGTACATCTTCGGCGCGAGGGACGATCACATCGCCCCGTGGAAATGCGCATACGCCAGCGCGCAACTGCTGCGTGGCGATCGCCGGTTCGTTCTCGGCGCAAGCGGTCACGTCGCGGGTGTGATCAATCCACCGTCGAGGAACCGGCGCCAATATTGGATCGGCGGCGAATCGAGCCCGGATCCCGAGCGCTGGCTGGCGACGGCGCAGGCGCACCCGGGAAGCTGGTGGACGCACTGGCGCGCGTGGATCGAACCGTACGCCGGACCGACGCGCGACGCCAACCCGACACCCGGCAGCGCGCGGTATCGCGAGATCGAGCCGGCGCCGGGGCGCTACGTGCGCGTTCGCGCGTAATTCAGCCCAGCAACACGAGGTTGTCCCGATGGATGAGTTCCGGCTCGTCGATGTAGCCGAGCACGGTTTCGATTTCCGATGACGGCCGACGCACGATCCGCGCGGTTTCCTGCGCACTGTAATTGACAAGCCCGCGCGCGATTTCGCGGCCATCCTGAGCGTAGCAACCCACGAGCTCACCGCGGCCGAAACGGCCGGACACGGCGACGACACCGATCGGCAGCAGGCTCTTCCCGTCATGCGTGAGCGCGCGCACGGCGCCTTCGTCGAGCGTCAGCCGGCCCGCGAGCCGAACGTGGTCCGCGAGCCACTGCTTGCGCGCCGCGAGGGAGCTTTGCTCCGCGGTCAGCGTTGTGCCGAGCGCTTCGCCATTCGCGAGCCGCGTCAGCACGTCCGGTTCCCGGCCGCACGCGATGATCGTCGCCGCGCCCGAGCGCGCCGCTCGCTTGGCCGCGAGCACTTTCGTCAACATGCCGCCACGCCCGATTGTGCTGCCGGCGCCACCCGCCATCGCTTCGAGCGCCGGATCGCCCGCGCGTGCGTGGCGCACGATCGTCGCCGTCGAATCCTTGCGCGGATCTGCGGTAAAAAGCCCCTGCTGGTCCGTGAGCAGCACCAGCACGTCGGCCTCGATCAGGTTGGTGACGAGCGCGCCGAGCGTGTCGTTGTCGCCGAAGCGGATCTCGTCGGTCGTGACGGTATCGTTCTCGTTGATGATCGGAATGCAGCCGAGGCCGAGGAGGGTAGTCAGCGTCGTTCGCGCGTTGAGGTAGCGGCGTCGATCCGACAGATCCTCATGCGTCAGCAGCACTTGCGCCGTATGCAACCCATATTGCGCAAACGCCGCCTCGTACGCCTGCACGAGGCCGGTCTGTCCGACAGCGGCAGCGGCCTGCAGGTCGTGGATCGCGCGCGGGCGCGTCGGCCAGCCGAGACGCTGCATGCCTTCCGCGATGGCGCCGGACGATACGAGGACGACCGATTTTCCCGCTTGCATGAGGCGCACGATTTCCGCGGCCCAGCGCGCGACTGCGACGTGATCGATGCCGCGGCACTCGTCGGTGACGAGGCTCGAGCCGACCTTGACGACGAGGCGCGACGCCTGGGCGACCAACGTCATGCGTCGTCCGGTTCCGAGCGGCGCCGGCGCGCGGTGACCGGCGCCGGTGTAACGACGACGGGCGCGTTCGCATCCATGGCGGGCGCTTCCGGCGCCACCTGCGGATGCGTGTCGAGCCATTCCTGAATGGCGAACGTGAGTTCGCGGCAGCCGGTTCCGTCGATCGCCGAAATGGCGAACACCGGGCCCTTTCCGCGAAACGACCTGACGAAGGTCTTGCAACGCGTTTCGCGCTCGTCTTCGGACACGAGGTCGAGCTTGTTCAGCACAAGCCAGCGCGGCTTCGCGGCGAGTGCCGCGTCGTACTTCTTGAGTTCCTTGACGATTGCGCGCGCGTCCACCAGTGGATCGGCCTCGGGGTCGAGCGGCGCGATGTCCACGACGTGCAGCAACAGGCGCGTGCGCTGCAGATGGCGCAAAAACTGATGCCCGAGGCCCGCACCTTCCGCCGCGCCTTCGATCAGTCCCGGTATGTCCGCGACGACGAAGCTCTTCCCTTCGGACGTGCGTACGACCCCGAGTTGCGGCGCGAGCGTCGTGAACGGATAGTCGGCGACTTTCGGACGCGCGGCGGAAATCGCGCGAATGAGCGTCGATTTGCCGGCGTTTGGCAAACCCAGCAAGCCGACGTCGGCCAGCACCTTGAGCTCGAGATGCAGGCGCCGCTGCACGCCCTTTTCGCCGGGCGTCGTCTGTCGTGGGGCGCGGTTGACGCTCGACTTGAAATGCAGATTGCCGAGCCCACCCTTGCCGCCCTTCGCAACGAGAGCGCGCGCCCCGTCATGATCAAGGTCGGCGATCAACTCGCCAGTCTCGGCATCGGTGATAACGGTACCGACAGGCATGCGGAGCACGATGTCGTCGGCGCCGTGACCATATTTGTCGGCGCCGCGCCCGTTTCCGCCGCGTTTTGCGCGATGGATGCGCGCAAAGCGGTAATCGACTAGTGTATTGATGTTGCGATCGGCCACGGCCTGGATGCTGCCGCCGCGCCCCCCGTCGCCACCGTCGGGACCGCCGCGCGGCACGTATTTCTCGCGCCGGAACGACGCGGCGCCGTTGCCGCCGTCGCCTGCGATCGCTTCGATGAACGCTTCATCGACGAATTTCACGACGCCTCATCTTTCATATAGAGCACGTAGCGTTCGGTCGCATCGCCGCGCCGGCCGCCTTCCCATTCGACGTGCCAGCCATCGAGCGAAGGCGCCGGACTGCCGATGGCGCCATACTGCACCAGCAGCGCGGGGCAAGCGGATTCCGCGTGCGCGTTCGATTCCTCGCGCTCCGTTTCGATGCCCGCGAAGTAGTACAGCAACGCGCGCTGCGGATCGCCAAGGTTGCGGCTCGCGACACAGCCTTCGGCCGGCAAATGCCCGTCGAGGCTCTCGATCATCGCGCGATACGAACGCCGCGAATCGAGGTACGGCAGCCAGATTGTCGAGTAGAGGCACCACGCGAGCGTAACGCCCGCCGCCCAGTTGAGGAGCGCACGCCGATTGCTCCTTCGTGCGGGGCGGACCAACGCCACCCACAGCAGCGTCAGCAAGACCGCGGCGATGACCGAACCCAGGTGGAACGTTGGCTGGAATCCGACGTCGGTATCGCGGAAGAGTGCCGCGATGCCGGGTGACATCCCGTTCAGCCGCGCGTCGATCCAGATGCCCCAGACGACGACTGCAAGCAATCCGAACGTCAGGATACCGAACCAGTCGAGCGCCGCCGAGAAGCCGCGCTTGAGCGATTCGATTTCGAGCGACGCGAGCAGTGCGCATGGCACGAGCACCGGCAGCGCCTGAATCAGCTTCGGATCCGGGATCAGCAGCAGGTTCGCGTAGATGACCAGCGTCAGGACGCCGGGAATTTGCACGGACGGCTGCGCGAGTCCGCCGTTGAAGCCGCGGCCACGCGTCCACAACATCCAGGCGATCAGCGGCAGCGCGGGCCATGCAAACCACAGCAGGTTCCGCGCGTGATAAAGCGGATTCGCGAGCGTCGGATCGCCGAAGTACGCGATGTGTTGCGACAAGGCCTCGGTCGCGAGCCACGCGCCGAGCAACGCCGGATCGCGCAGGTAAAGTGCCACGACCCACGGCGCTGCGAGCGCGACACCGACGACGAGCGCAACGGCAAGGGTCACGACGTATTCGCGTCGCCGCCATTGGGCGCCGAGCGCAATCAAGAGCAGCGCGCTGATCGCGAGCCAGGCGGGACCCGTGAAGCCCTGGCTCAGGAAAGCGACGCCGGCGCCGGCGCCGAGCCACGCGCCGCCGCCGATCGGTCGCCGCAGCGCGAGTGAGAGTCCGTACAGCGCCATTGCGATACCGACCATCACGCCGAGTTCGCCGGACAAGACATGCGCCCGGTCCCACAATCCGACGGAGCCGATCAGGATCAGCACCGGCGGCCAGCGATAGGTTGGGCCCGCGAGTTCGCCGGTCGCGAGCGCGGTGAAGAGCAGGATCAGCGCCAGCGCGCCGCCGGCTGCGATACGCGCCGCGTTGTAGGGCTCGAGCGGCGGTGACAGCAACTGTTGCGTCACCGCCGCAAGAGCTGGCACGAGCGGCGGGTGGAGCAGGTAAACCTCGCCTGCGAGATGCGGCACGATGTAGTCGCCGTCCTGCGTCATTTCCCAGGCGATGCCGAATGTCGTCGCATCGTCGAACTTCCAGGGATCGTGACCGGCGAGCCCGAACGCGATCCAGGCGAAGGCGAGCAGGTACAGCCCGACCTGCTTCCACACCCGATACGGGTCCCGCGGGTTCAGCGTTGCGGAATCCGATGCCTCGACGGCACTTCGGCCTGGGCTGAGCATGGCGAAAGGATCGCGTCTACGCCTCGCGCCTGCAACGAAAAAGGCAGCCGAAGCTGCCTCTTGGCGGATGTCCGGGCGACAACGGATCGATCAGGCCAATGGCGTTGCCGTCTTCGTGCCGTAGCGCTGCCGGAACTTCTCGACGCGGCCGGCCGTATCCATGATCTTCTGCTTGCCGGTGTAGAAAGGATGGCACGACGAGCAGACCTCGACGTGCAACGGCTTGTTGATCGTCGAGCGGGTCGTGAAGGTGTTCCCGCAACTGCAGCTTACGTTTATTTCGCTGTATTTGGGATGCGTATCGATTTTCATGTTTCGCCTGCCTTCCGTTTGCCGGACACTGGCCCATGGCGAGGCCCGCACGTGGCGGGCGACGGCTGTTCGGGCCGAAGATAATCGGTAATTATGCGCGATCGCGCGGCTTCCAGCAAGTTGAGACGGCATCGCCGCATTCCAAGTGGTCATGTAAGCCATTGATCGTAAAGGCAGAAAGTCGCGACGACGACGGGACGACCCATGCGCTGCCGGCTCGCGTGGACCGGCAGCGCGAGGTTGGCGTTACGGCGTCGGAGGGCCTTCTTTCACGCTCGCGCGGATCTGCTGGCGCAACTCCGGCGAGTCCTGGTGTTTGTGCACGGTCACCGCGTGCTGCGCGGCGGCAGCGACGACTTCGTCCTCGGTGTCCGCGGAAATCGCGATCGAGCATTTCGTGTCGCTCGGGAACAGCCGGCAATCTATATATTTACGCGTCATCGTAAGTCCTCCATGAGTGCCGCCGGGCCGTCCCAACGCGCGAATAGCGCCCTTGGGGCAAGCGCAGCGGCCGTATTGGTCAATGCGGCCGCAAGCGTGGCGCTCGTGTGTCAGACGGGAATCGAGCCAACCGCGAGCAGCGCCCGCACGCGACCGGCCAAGTCCAGCAGGTGAGTTCGTGATGGTGCGCCCGCGTTGCGCGCGATGCAATACGCGCAAATGCGTACCCGGATGCTCGTTTCTTGCGGCAGCGCGGAACTGTGACGCCAGGAAATCGCACAGGTGGAACCGACTCAACCCCTGCGCATGCTGTCGAAGAACCAGGACGCCGTAGGGCGGAGGAGGGGCCCCGCCAAGTGGGGATCCGACCCCGGAGGTGGAGTAAACGGAGTTCGAACGGTGCGGCTTGATCAGCGCGCCGAAGACGCGGACATCAACCCCTGCGCATGCTGTCGAAGAACTCCGCGTTGCTCTTCGTGGCCTTGATCTTGTCGAGCAGGAATTCCATCGCCTCGAGCTCGTCCATCGGATAGAGCAGCTTGCGCAGGATCCAGATCTTCTGCAGGATGTCCGGCTTGAGCAGCAACTCCTCGCGGCGCGTGCCGGAGCGGTTCACGTTGATCGACGGATAGATGCGCTTTTCCGCCATCCGGCGATCGAGGTGGATTTCCATGTTGCCCGTGCCCTTGAATTCCTCGTAGATCACGTCGTCCATCCGCGAGCCGGTGTCGATCAGCGCCGTGGCGATGATCGTCAACGAACCGCCTTCCTCGATGTTGCGCGCGGCGCCGAAGAAGCGCTTCGGCCGCTGCAGCGCGTTCGCATCGACACCGCCGGTCAGCACCTTGCCGGAGGCCGGCACGACGGTGTTGTAGGCGCGTGCGAGGCGGGTGATAGAATCGAGCAGGATCACCACGTCCTTCTTGTGCTCGACGAGGCGCTTCGCCTTTTCGATCACCATATCCGCTACCTGCACGTGCCGTGTCGCCGGCTCGTCGAACGTCGACGCCACGACTTCGCCGCGCACGGTGCGCTGCATTTCCGTCACTTCCTCGGGTCGCTCGTCGATCAGCAGCACGATCAGGATGACGTCCGGATGGTTCGCCGTAATCGCGTGTGCGACATGCTGCAGCATCACCGTCTTGCCTGACTTGGGCGAGGAGACGAGCAACCCGCGCTGGCCCTTGCCGATAGGGGCGACGATGTCGATGATCCGGCCGGTAATGTTCTCCTCGGCCTTGATGTCGCGTTCCAGCACCATCGGCTCGTCGGGAAAGAGCGGCGTGAGGTTCTCGAACAGGATCTTGTTCTTCGCATTCTCCGGCGGCTCGCCGTTGACCTTGTCGACCTTTACCAGCGCGAAATAGCGCTCGCCATCTTTCGGCGTGCGGATTTCACCTTCGATCGTGTCGCCGGTGTGCAGGTTGAAGCGGCGGATCTGCGACGGCGAAATGTAGATGTCGTCGGTGCCGGCGAGGTAGCTCGTGTCAGGGGAGCGCAGGAAACCGAAGCCGTCCGGCAGGACTTCGAGGACGCCCTCGCCGAATATGCTTTCGCCTTTCTTCGCCTGCGTCTTGAGGAGCGCGAAGATGAGATCGTGCTTGCGCATCCGGTTCGCGCCCTCGATCTCCATCGTATTCGCGATGTCGAGCAACTCGGAAACGTGCTTGGCTTTGAGTTCGGACAGGTGCATGGCGCGCGCGGAAACGGCAGGGGACGGCCGCTATAGACCGGGTGGACGAATCGGGATTCGTGGCGGTGCCGCGATGGGAGGGCGGCACCTGGAACATGCGCCGGCGCTTTTCGCGCTCGGGGGACCGGCGCGGTTACGGCGCCCCGGTCAGTCAGGAGGGGAGCGTAACGGGCTTACCCCGGCGTGTCAAGAAAGCTGGTCAGAGATGGCTGTCGAGAAATGCCGTCAGTTGCGATTTTGTCAATGCACCCACTTTTTGCGCATGCACCTGGCCGCCCTTGTACAGGATGACGGTCGGGATGCCGCGGATGCCGAACTTGCCCGGCGTGGCCGGATTCGCATCGATGTCGAGCTTGGCGATGGTCAGCTTCCCCTCGTACGCCTTCGCGACTTCGTCCAGCACCGGCGCGAACATCTTGCAGGGGCCGCACCATTCCGCCCAGAAATCGACCAGCACCGGGTTCTGCGATTGCAATACATCCTTGTCGAACGTCGTGTCCGAAACGTGTTTAACGAGGTCGCTCATCGAATATCCTTTCCGCCCTGGAAGCCGTTACGCTGCCAGTGACCGTGACAACCGCAGTTTACCGCAAGCCGCGACGTGCGCGCGCACCGTGGAGAATGGATGCGATCTGATAAAATTCAACCCGGTCACGGAATCGAACGCGTCGAGAAACAAGCCTTCATGACCTACGTCGTTACCGAAAGCTGCATTCGCTGCAAATACACGGACTGTGTGGACGTCTGCCCCGTCGATTGCTTTCGCGAGGGACCGAATTTTCTCGTGATCGATCCCGACGAATGCATCGACTGCACGCTCTGCGTCGCGGAATGCCCGGTGGAAGCGATCTTTGCCGAGGACGACGTTCCGGATGATCAACAGCAGTTCAAGGCGCTGAACGCGGAGCTGTCCAGGGTCTGGAAGCCGATCATCGAACGCAAGCCGGCGCCGCCGGACGCGGAAGCGTGGGACGACGTGAAGAACAAGCTTTCGGAGTTGAAGCGTTGACGCGCGTTGCCTGCGCAGCGTTTGACCACGTCGCGCGTGGCCTGCTGGAATTCAATGTTTTGCGCGGCAGACATTGTCGTCCGCGTTTCCATCCACTTATTGTTCGCCGATGCTCGCCGATGATCCGATATTGCGCGGTTGTGACGTTGACGTTGATATTTTCTGCGGCCGTGGCCGCGCAGACCTCGGCGGCCGCCGGCGATCCGGCCAAGGGCCACGAAAAGACCCGGATGTGCGAGGGCTGCCACGGGATCGAAGGCTGGCGCACCGCGTTTCCCGAGGTCTATCACGTTCCGAAGCTCGGCGGCCAGCACGCCGCGTATATCGTGCAAGCGCTGCACGAATACAAGAACGGCGATCGCACGCATCCGTCGATGCGCGCGATCGCGGGTAGCCTCTCCGACGAGGACATCGCGAACCTCGCCGCGTATTTCTCGCAGGGCGGCCCGAAGACTACGACGGCGAGCCAATGATGACCTGCGTACGCTTGTATGATCTCCCCACGCTTGCGGCCACGTTGGCCAATACGGCCACTGCGCTGACCCCCGGGGGGCGGAATTCCGTGCGGCCTCACGGTACCGGAATGCCACGCGCGGCAACGACGTGTCGGCCGCCGTCCACGCTCGCAGCCGCCCGCTTCGCGCCTCGGCTTCGCCCTGCTCGCATAGACGTCCTTGGGACCGGCCTGCGGCGCTCATCCCTGCTGCTCACCGTGACCTTCGCGTTGCTGCCGGCGTTCGCGATCGGTGCCGACATCGCTGCCGGACAGGCGAAGGTCAAGGAAGTCTGCCAGGCGTGTCACGGCATCGACGGCAACAGCCAGACGCCCGACTACCCGAAGCTCGGCGGGCAGTATCCCGATTACCTCGCGAAGGCGCTGCGCGATTACAAATCGGGCGCACGCAAGAACCCGATCATGGCGGGGTTCGCCGGAACGTTGACGACGAAGGATATCGAAAACGTCGCGGCGTATTACGCGTCGCAGCCCGCGGTGTTGGCGAAGAAGTACTGACGCTCCGCGGGCGCGACGGCTCGATTCGTCAGCGCTGCCTCGCGAGGCACGCGAGATAGACGGCGGCATCCGGTCCCGTGCCCGTTCGCTGCGCCTGCCAGATCACTTCACCCAGGCATTCCAGGATCGCGTGCAGCGCCGCGTGCGAGTCACCGCGCGCCTCGCGCAGCCGTTCGTAGTGCGCGACAATTCCGGGCGGCTGGTCGATGGCAAGCTGCTCGGCGACCGCCAGGTGCAGCGACATATGCAGGAACGGATTGACGTCGCCTTGCTCGGGCGGGTAGTCGCGATCCACGTGCGCTTCGGGCGCGTCGAGGATGCCATGGTATTCCGGATGCGTTGCGATCAGTTGCGTCGCGGTTTGCTCGAGGCCTGACAGCGGCGCGCCCGCAAGGTATTTGCGCCATGCCTCGATCAGGAATTGCCGGGCTTCGTCGCGGCTCGGCGTGAACATCGGGTCAGCGCTTCGCTCGCCTGGCAGGCTTGCGCGACGTTTTCACAGCGGGCATGGGCTTGAGCGGCAATTCCCGTGCGGTCATTCCGGGCAGCGCCTTCGTCTTGTGGGGATACTCGCAAAGATCGGCGATCACGCATTGCGGACATTTCGGCACGCGGGCGACACAAACGTATCGGCCGTGCAGGATCAGCCAGTGATGGGCGTTGAGCCGGAACTCCTCCGGCGTGAATTTCATGAGCTGGCGCTCGACTGCTTCCGGATCCTTGCCCACCGCGAGTCGCGTGCGATTCGCGACGCGAAAAATGTGCGTGTCGACGGCGATCGTCGGCTCGCCAAAGGCGACGTTGAGGACGACGTTCGCCGTTTTGCGCCCCACGCCGGGAAGCTTCACGAGCGCTTCGCGATCCCGCGGCACTTCACCCGCGTGCTCGTCGAGAAGGCGCTGCGACAGCGCAATGATGTTCTTCGCCTTGGTGTTGAAAAGTCCGATCGAGCCGATGTACGGAATCAGCCCATCGACGCCCAGTTTCACGAATGCGGCGGGCGTATTCGCCACCGGAAAGAGGCGCACCGTCGCCTTGTTCACGCCCTTGTCCGTCGCTTGGGCCGACAGTACCACCGCCACCAGCAATTCGAATGGGCTTCGGTATTCGAGTTCGCTTCGCGGGTTGGGGTTCGCGGCGCGGAGCCGCTCGAATATCTGGCGTCGCTTTTGGGGATTCATCGTACCCGGATTCTAATGCCACCATGCTGCGCAGACGCGCCGGCGACAGCGCCTTGTACAGCAGCAGCACGCCACTCGCCTGGACGCGCGCGAGTTGATCGGATGCGCTTTCGCCGGAAACGAGAACCGACAAGATCGCGCGGCCGACCGCCGCGTGCAATGCAGCGATGGCAGCGAGGCCGCCATATTGTCTAGCTGGTGACGGCCGCGTTGCGGCGGGCGCGCGCACGTTCGAACGCAGCGTCGATCGCCGATTTGCGCTTTCGGGCTTCGGCTTCGTGCGTGGTTGCGCGGCTCGCGGTCGCAAGACGTTTCCCGCGTTGCGCGTAGCGGCTGCGCGCGGCGACGGCGTCGGCGGCGCTCCAGTGCCGGCCCGTCGGAACCATTTCGATGCAATCGACCGGGCACGGCGGCAGGCAGAGCTCGCAGCCAGTGCAAAGCGACGTGAGCACGCCGTGCATGCGCTTCTGTCCGCCGACGATCGCGTCGACCGGACACGCGGCGATGCACAGCGTGCACCCGATGCACGCGCGCTCGTCGATCCGCGCGACGAGCAACGGGCCCGGAATGCCACGCGAAGTGTCGAGCGGGGCTACCTCGCGCGCGAGAAGGTGTGCGAGTGCCGTAAGCGTCGCTTCCCCCCCGGGTGGGCAGCGGTTGATATCAGCGTCGCCGCGCGCGACCGCGTCGGCGTATGGCCGGCATCCGGCGTAACCGCAGCGCCTGCATTGCGTTTGCGGCAGCAGTTCATCGATCCGATCGGCAGTGTCGGGCGCGCATGGCATCGGGGTGCTATTTTAGCGTCCGATGAGTGGACACCATATAAGCGCCGCCGGGCCGCCCCAAGACGCGAATTGCTCCCCCGC
>JALYSS010000200.1 GCA_030854685.1 Pseudomonadota bacterium
GGTTGAGGTCGCCCGACACGCGAATCGTATCGCTGACGGTCACCGAAAAAGGGTATTGCCACGCGCCTGCGACAGGACGCCTCGATGTCGACCACCCGGACATCGTGCACGACCTGCAAACGCAGAACGCGCCGCGCAGCGTCGTCGGCCTGCTGGTCGCTGCGTTCGCCGAGCGCCGGCGTACGCACGGCACGCCGGTGACGGTCGTCTGCTGCGACAACCTGACGCAGAATGGCGCGTTGGTCTGCGGACTCGTCGTGTCGTTGGCAAACTTGCGCGACCCGTCGCTCGCCGACTGGATCGGCCGCGAAATCGCGTTTCCCTCGACGATGGTGGACCGTATCGTGCCCGCCACGACCGGTGACGACATCACCGGGAACAATCGAGCGCTCGGCGTGGAAGACGCCGCACCCGTCGTGCACGAGCCGTTCAGGCAGTGGGTGATCGAGGACCGCTTCGCCGCCGGAAGGCCCGCCTGGGACGCTGCGGGCGCGACGCTCGTGCACGATGTCGATCCGTACGAGGCGATGAAGCTGCGCCTGCTCAACGCAAGCCACTCGGCGCTCGCGTACCTCGGATTTCTGGCGGGTTACGAATTCATCTACGAAGTCGCGACGCAACCCGATTTCATTGCCTTCATGCGTCGCTACACGGCGGACGAAGTGTCGCCGTCGCTCGTCACGCCCGCCGGCGTCGACCTCGGCGCCTACCGCGAAGCGCTCGTGCGCCGCTTCGCCAATCCGGCGCTGCCGCATCGCACGCAGCAGATCGCGATGGACGGTTCCCAGAAGCTGCCGCCGCGCATTCTGGCGACGGTCCGCGACAATCTTGCGGCCGATCGTTCCGTCGAGCTTGCGTCGCTGGCCGTCGCGGGCTGGATGCGCTACGTCTACGGCGAAGACGAGCAGGGGCGGCGCATCGAGGTTTCCGATCCGCTCGCGGCGAGTTTCGCATCGATCGCCGCGGCGCATCGCGGCGACCCGACCGGTTTCGCGCAAGGCCTCTTCGCGTTGCGCGCGATCTTCGACGAGGACCTGCACAACGAGCCGCGCTTCACGACGCCCGTCATCCGCTGGCTGACGGAACTGTTCGCTTTGGGCGCGGCGAAAACCGTCGCGCGTGCCGTTTCATGATCCCGCTCGATCTTCATCCCGACCGCCTGTTCCCCGCCGATCCGGCCACGCGACGGCTCGCGCGATCGCTTTACGACACGGTGCGTGGCTTGCCGATCGTCAGTCCGCACGGGCACACCGATCCGCGATGGTTCGCCGAGAATGCGCCGTTTCCCGATCCGTCGTCGCTCTTCATCGTTCCCGACCACTATGTGTTCCGGATGCTGTACAGCCAGGGCATCCCGCTCGAAGCGCTCGGCGTGCCGCGCGTCGACGATCCGGCCGCGATGCCGCCGTTCGATGCGCGCGCGATCTGGCGCGTGTTCGCCGAGCACTATCACCTGTTTCGCGGCACGCCGACGCGGTTGTGGCTCGACCACGCATTCCACACGATCTTCGGCATCGACGAGCGCCTGACGGCAGAAAGCGCGGACCGGTATTTCGACCGGATCAGCGCCTGCCTGCGCGAGGAGGCGTTTCGTCCGCGCGCGCTGTTCGAGCGGTTCGACATCGAGATAATCGCGACGACCGAATCACCGCTCGATCCGCTGGCGCATCACCAGTCGATTCGAACCAGCGGCTGGCGTGGTCGCGTCGTCACCGCGTATCGCCCCGATCCCGTCGTCGATCCGCAGTTCGACGGCTTCGCCGGCAACGTCGCGAGATTCGGCGAACTCACCGGCGAGGACACGGCGACGTGGCGTGGCTATCTCGCCGCGCATCGCGCGCGTCGCGCGTTTTTTCGCTCGATGGGCGCGACGTCCACCGATCACGGTCATCCGACCGCACGCACCGCTGACCTCGATCCGGCGCAATGCCAGCGGCTGCTCGACCGCGCGCTGCAGGGGACGATCGGCGCCGACGAGGCCGAGTCCTTCCGCGCACAGATGCTGACCGAAATGGCGCGGATGAGCGTCGACGATGGCCTCGTCATGCAGATTCATCCGGGCAGCCACCGCAACCACAATCCGCAGATCTTCAGCCGGTTCGGACGCGACAAGGGAGCCGACATCCCGATGCGCACCGATTACGTCCATGCGCTGAAGCCGCTGCTCGACCACGTCGGCAACGAGCGCGACCTGACGATCATCCTGTTCACGCTCGACGAGACGAGCTACGCGCGCGAACTCGCGCCGCTGGCCGGGCATTACCCGGTGCTGAAGCTCGGCCCGCCGTGGTGGTTCCACGACAGCTTCCAGGGCATGCTGCGCTTCCTCGAGCAGACGATCGAAACCGCGGGTTTCGCGAACACGGTCGGATTCAACGACGATACGCGCGCGTTCCTGTCGATTCCGGCGCGCCACGACGTGTGGCGTCGCATCGCATGCCGCTTCCTCGCGACGGCGGTGGTCGAACATCGCTTTGGCGAGGACGAGGCGATGGAGCTCGCACCAGCGCTCGCGCGCGATCTCGCCAAGGCCACCTATAAACTGTAGCGTGCACTTCACATCCCACCGCTCGCGGCGACCGAACACGTCGCGATGACGCGCGGTCGTGAAATCCGGAACGACCGGCAAGTCCCGCATCGCCGGCGCGCGACGGCCTCGTCTGGCGCGCGCCTGGAGCATCGGGATCGTGGGCTATGTGAGCGGTATCGGGCTATCGGCGACGTTCGACGTCCCGACCGGTCCGCTGATCGTCGGGACGCTCCTTTTCGTCGGCATTGCGTATTACGCGCTCTCGGCTCGCGGTTTGCCCACGACGGCCACGGTGGCGGGTTGACTACGCGATTGCGAGGGCGGATCGCAGGCAACGGCATGCGGCCCGCGGCATCACTGTGTCCGGATCACCTTGCGCTCGACTTCGACCAACCGACCGAGCTCGAACGTCAGCGTGGTGATCGTTCCCGGATCCTCCGGCGCCGGCATGTAGGTCCACCGCACGATTTTCCGGCCGCCGCTCGTCGACATGTCGGGACGTCCGACACGAGCGACGACTTCGCCTTCACCAATCCCGGGCACCAGGAATTTGCGCTCAGCCGGATTGCCCTGGCGCTCCGCGGTCTTGCGTGGCTTGCGTTCGGCGGTGGCACGGGCCGACGACGCGCGCGGTGCTGTGACGTGCGTATCGGGCCCCGGCACGATGCGAAACGGCACGACCGATACCGTTGCGGGATCGCGTTCGAAATCGCGCAACTCCTTGCCCGCCGGGCAGGGATTCTCCTGGTACGTCACCGTACCATCGTCCTTCGCACATTTGTACAGGCCCGCGAGCGCGGGGAACGGGACTGCGAGCGCGAGCGCGCCGCCGAGGACGACTGCAACCCCGATGGCTCGAAATACCGGACCGGTCCTTTTCATGATGGCGTTACGATAGCGCTTTCCAACGGGTTGACCCACTAAGACCTTCGATGGAATTTCGCACCAGGCTCGCGGCTCGCGTGGCCGCGATCGAACAGCGAGCGGTTCTGTCGCGATGTACTGGAAGGCGCCAGTGTTGCTTTCACGCCAGGCATCGACTTCGGCGTTCGTCGCGCGCGGCAGCAGGTTCGGTTGGCATCGACGATTGACCAGCACAGATTGGAAAAAGGGCATGGCGCGATTTCCTTTCCCGAGAATGATCGTGAAGCCTGATGTGAATACGATGCGGTCACCTGCGCGGCCGGCGCTCCGCCGTAATGCGTCGTCCAGTGACGCTCCACGGCGCGCGCGCCGGCGTCGCTGGCCGGTTGTCGTCGCCGTGCTGGTCGGCGCCGTCACGCTCGCAGCGTGCGCGGCGTTCGAAACGGTCGACTATTACTGGCAGGGTGCGGCGGGTCAGCTCGAACTGCTGTCGCGCTCGGAGCCGATCCCGGACGTCATCGGCAAGAGCGACCAGGCGCTCGCCGCTCGACTGCGGCGCATACGGGAGATTCGCGGATTCGCGAGCCGCGAGCTCGGGCTTCCGAACAACGGCAGCTACACGCGCTACACGGATTTAGGGCGCCCGTTCGTCACCTGGAACGTATTCGCGACGCCCGAGCTTTCGCTGAGGCCGCGGCAGTGGTGCTTTCCGATCGCGGGTTGCGTCAATTACCGCGGCTATTTCCGCGAGGCGGAAGCGAAAGGCGAATCCACGCGGCTCAAGGCGGCCGGTGACGACGTCTATGTAGGCGGCGTCCCGGCGTATTCGACGCTCGGCTGGTTCGACGATCCCGTGCTGTCGTCGTTCGTCAGCTGGCCCGAAACCGAAATCGCGCGCCTCATCTTCCACGAACTCGCGCATCAACTGCTTTACGTGAAAAGCGACACGGTGTTCAACGAATCCTTCGCGGTCACGGTGGAAGAGGCGGGTCTTGCGCGCTGGCTCGCGTCGCGTCGCGACTCGCAGCTGACGAAGCTCGCGACGCGTGCGGACCGGATGCGGAGCGTATTCCGTCAACTCGTGGGCACGACACGCGCCAAACTGGTCGAGATCTACGCCAGCAACGCGAGCGACGACGACAAGCGGCACGCGAAGACCGAAATCGTTGCGGCGATGAAAGCGGCCTACGAATCCGCGAAGGCGGGCGAGCCGGGACTGTCCGGATACGATCGCTGGTTCGCTCAGCAGCCGAACAACGCCGCACTCGCGGCGATCGGCCTTTACACGGATCGCGTGCCGGCATTTCGCGAGCTGCTCCATGAGGCGAACGACGACCTGCCGACGTTTTACGCGCGCGTGCGCGACCTTGCCGACCGACCCAAGCGCCAGCGCGACGCGCAACTCGACGCCCTCGCCAAGCGCGCCACGGCAGCCGCGATGTCCGCGCAGCGCCGTACCACGTGGTAGTGGTTCTCTACCAGTACCTACTACGTCCCTCGATTGATCTTGAGCGGGCTTTCCTGCTAGACTCATGGGCTTCCTTGCCTCACCCGCGTCGTCCAGGGGAGGCCGCAGGCGCGAACCGGATTTGAGAAGCGCGCCGTAAACGACCGAAAGGAGTGTCACTCTCATGCGTCACTATGAGATCGTTTTTATCGTGCACCCGGATCAAAGCGAGCAGGTGCCCGCGATGATCGAGCGGTATCGCACGATGGTGACCGGCCACGGCGGACGGATCCACCGGCTCGAGGACTGGGGACGGCGCCAGCTCGCCTATCCGATTCAGAAGGTCCACAAGGCCCATTACGTGTTGATGAACATCGAGTGCGGTCGCGAGACGCTGACCGAGCTCGAGCACGCGTTCAAGTTCAACGATGCCGTGTTGCGCCACCTGATGGTTGCGATGAGCGAAGCGGCCGTCGCGCCGTCGCCGATGATGAAGGAAGAAAAGGCGCGGTCGCTGATGGGCGGCAAGGACGCCGAGCGTACCGAGCGCCTGCCGGACAAGCCGGCGCCGGCGCCCGAGGTGACTCCGCAGCCCGCGCCCGCGCAGGCCTAGCG
>JALYSS010000206.1 GCA_030854685.1 Pseudomonadota bacterium
CGTTCCGCGCGTCGGCGTTTTGCTCGTCAACCTGGGCACGCCCGATGCGCCGACGCCTGCCGCGGTCAGGAAGTACCTGGCCGAATTCCTGAGCGATCCGCGCGTGATCGAAATCCCTCCGTTTGCCTGGCAGCCGGTGCTGCACGGCGTCGTGCTGCGGACGCGACCCTCGAAATCGGCGGCACGCTACGCGGCAATCTGGACGAAGGACGGCTCGCCGCTCGCGATCCATACGAACAAGCAGAAGGTGCTGCTGGCGGGCTATCTCGGCCAGCGGCTGACGACGCTCGGGCTTCCCGCCGATCTGGCGATCATCGAGCAGGCCATGCGTTACGGCAATCCGCCGCTCGGCGCGGCGATCGAGCGCTTGCGGACGGCGGGCTGCGATCACATCCTGGTGGTGCCGCTTTATCCGCAGTACGCGGCGAGCACGACCGGCTCCGTCGTCGACGCGGTTGCCGCGCACCTGTTGCGCGCACGGCGCGTTCCGGGGCTCCGCATCGTCGACACGTTTCACGATGACCCCGGATACATCGCTGCATTGGCAGCCACCGTGAACGACTACTGGACGCGCCATGGGCAACCGGAGCACCTGGTGTTGTCGTTCCACGGGTTGCCGCGTCGTGCGCTCACCCGCGGCGATCCTTATCATTGCTTTTGCCAGGTGACCGGGCGCCTGCTCGCGCGCGAGCTGGGCCTCGAGTCGCGCCAGTGGACGCTCGCCTTCCAGTCGCGTTTCGGCCGTGGCCGCTGGCTCGAGCCGTACACGGCGACGATCCTCGCCAGGCTCGGTGCCGCGCGGCCGCGACGCATCGACGTCTTCGCACCGGGGTTCGTCGCGGACTGCCTCGAAACGCTCGAAGAGCTCGCCATCGAGGGCAAACGGACGTTCCAGGCGGCGGGTGGCCAGGATTACAACGTCATCCCCTGCCTCAACGAGCATCCGCGGTGGATCGCGGCACTCGCCGACATCGTGCTCTCCAATCTGCAGGGTTGGCTTGCGCCGCCATCCGGCAACGCCGAGCGCGAAGTGACGATGCTCCGCGCGAAGGCGCTGGGCGCGACCGCGTAGCTAGCCGGCCGGCCGCTGGCGTTCCGGCGCCGGGGCCCTCCGGTTGAAAGCGACGCACCCGATCCCAATCTGGATCAAAGTCCGTCCGTTTTGTCTCTTGACTATTCACGAGCGTCGCCACGATGACCGCCCAGGATCACCGCTTTGAGCCCGCTGCCTTCGACGACAGCCTGCCCTCTGCCGAAGACGCGACAGCCGACGAAACGCCGTTCGCCGAGAACCCGCTTGAAAAGGCGCAGGCCGAAGCGGCCGAGATGAAGGACGCGTGGTTGCGTGCCCGCGCGGAGGTCGAGAATGTGCGCCGCCAAGGGCAGGCCGATGTCGCGCGCGCACACAAATACGCGATCGAGAAATTCGCCGAGGACCTGCTGGCGGTGAAGGATGCGCTCGAGCAGACGCTCGCCGCGGACCAATCGGTTTCGCCCGAGACGTTGAAGGCAGGCGCCGATCTTACGCTGAAGGCGCTGAACACCGCGTTCGGCCGCGCGCAGATCAACCAAATCGATCCGACCGGACAGAAATTCGATCCGCACCGGCATCAGGCGATGCAGGCCGTCGACAGCGACCTGCCGCCCAACACCGTCGTGACGGTCTTCCAGAAGGGCTACCTCCTCAACGACCGGGTGTTGCGCCCGGCGCTGGTGACCGTTTCGAAGACGCCATGAGACGCGCCGACGACGAAGCGGCTGATTGATTCCAGGGTTCGAGAACCCCATTTCCACGTCCAGACCATCCAATCCGGAGCACGGAGACCAATCAAAATGAGCAAGATCATCGGCATCGACCTCGGAACGACCAACAGTTGCGTCGCGATCATGGAAGGCGGACAACCCAAGGTGATCGAGAATTCGGAAGGCGCGCGCACGACGCCTTCAGTCGTCGCCTACGCGGACGACGGCGAAATCCTGGTCGGCGCGCCCGCCAAGCGCCAGGCGGTCACCAACGCGAAGAACACGGTCTTCGCGGTCAAGCGCCTCATCGGCCGCCGCTTCGAGGAAAAGGAAGTGCAGAAGGACATCAACCTGATGCCCTACAGGATCGTCAAGGCCGACAACGGCGACGCCTGGGTCGAGGTGCGCGGCAAGAAGATCGCACCGCAGCAGGTCTCGGCCGAAATACTGCGCAAGATGAAGAAAACGGCCGAGGACTACCTTGGCGAGGAAGTGACCGAGGCCGTGATCACCGTTCCGGCATACTTCAACGATTCGCAGCGCCAGGCGACGAAGGATGCCGGCCGCATCGCGGGGCTCGAGGTCAAGCGGATCATCAACGAGCCCACGGCGGCCGCGCTCGCGTTCGGACTAGACAAGCGGGAAGGCGACCGCAAGATCGCCGTCTATGATCTGGGGGGCGGAACGTTCGACATCTCGATCATTGAAATCGCGAATGTCGAAGGCGAGCATCAGTTCGAGGTGCTGTCGACCAACGGCGACACGTTCCTGGGCGGCGAGGACTTCGATCAGCGGATCATCGAGTACGTCGTCAACGAGTTCAGGAAGGAAGCCGGCGTCGACCTGAAGAACGACGTGCTGGCGCTGCAGCGGCTCAAGGAAGCGGCCGAGAAGGCGAAGATCGAGCTGTCGAGCTCGCAGCAGACCGAAATCAACCTGCCGTACATCACGGCCGACAAGACCGGTCCGAAGCACCTGTCGCTGAAGATCACGCGCGCGAAGCTCGAGTCGCTCGTCGAGGAACTCATCGAGCGCACGGTCGAGCCGTGCCGCACCGCGATCAAGGACGCCGGCGTCAAGCTCACCGACGTCAGCGACGTGATCCTCGTCGGCGGTCAGACGCGGATGCCGAAAGTGCAGGAAACGGTCAAGCAGTTCTTCGGCAAGGAGCCGCGCAAGGACGTGAACCCCGACGAGGCGGTAGCCGTCGGTGCCGCGATCCAGGCGTCGGTGCTCGCGGGTGAGCGCAAGGACGTGCTGCTGCTCGATGTCACGCCCCTCTCGCTCGGCATCGAGACGCTCGGTGGCGTGATGACGAAGCTGATCCAGAAGAATACGACGATCCCGACCAAGGCGAACCAGACATTCTCGACCGCCGATGACAGCCAGCCGGCGGTGACGATCCATGTAATGCAGGGCGAGCGCGAACGTGCGAGCGGCAACAAGAGTCTCGGCCAGTTCAACCTCGAAGGCATTCCACCGGCGCCACGCGGCACGCCGCAGATCGAGGTGACATTCGACATCGACGCCAACGGCATCCTGCACGTCTCGGCGAAGGACAAGGCGACGGGCAAGGAAAACAAGATCACCATCAAGGCGAACTCGGGCCTGTCCGAGGACGAGATCCAGCGGATGGTGAAGGACGCCGAGACGCACGCCGAGGAAGATCGGCAGCTGATGGAAGTCGTGCAGGCGCGTAACGGCCTCGATGCGCTCGTCCATAGCGTGAAGAAGTCGCTCGGCGAATACGGTGAGAAGGTCGGCGGCGAGGAAAGGAGCAGGATCGAATCCGCGCTCAATGACGCCGAAACGACGCTGAAGGACAAGGACGCGAGCAAGGACGCGCTGCAGGCCAAGTCCGAAGCGCTGATGACCGCATCGCAGAAGCTCGGCGAGGCGATGTATGCGCAGGGGCAGGGACAACCGGGTGCGGCGGGCGGTACGGGCCAGAGCGAAGGTGCCGGCGAAACGAAAGGCGGAGACGAAAAGGTCGTCGATGCCGAGTACACCGAGGTCAAGGACCGCAAATAATCATATTCCGTCGCGATGACCGCGTGCGCATGCGTGGATATCGGCGCGCGACGGAATAGGTGGCCGCGTTGAACACGGCGCCGCTTGGCACCGGTTAACACGACCGTTTTGTGTCATCGCGTTGAAAGTGATGCCGCGCGGCCGTAAACTCGGCCGTTTTTGTCGGTTGCAGAGGTATGCGGTGGTCGACCTTTGCGTCAGCACGGGTAAGCGCGCTTGTTGTATCGATCGGGTCGGGATCTGAGGGGCAGTCCGGATTTTCATGGCAAAACGCGATTACTACACCGTACTGGGCATCACTCGTGACGCGTCCGATGAGGACATCAAGAAAGCGTATCGCAAGCTTGCGATGAAGCATCACCCGGATCGTAATTCGGAGACCGGTGCCGAGGATAAGTTCAAGGAAGCGAAGGAGGCGTACGAGGTCCTCTCGGACGCACGCAAGCGCGCCGCCTATAATCAGTTCGGCCATGCGGGCGTCGACCCTTCCGCGGGATTCGGTGCGGCAGGTGCGCGCGGCGGCGCGGAAGGCTTCGGCGGCTTCGCCGACGCATTCGGCGACATCTTCGGCGAAATCTTCAGCCAGCAACGTGGCGGCCAGCGCGGCAACGGTGTGTATCGCGGCGCCGATCTTCGATACAACCTCGAACTGTCGCTCGAGGAAGCGGCGCATGGCGCCGAAGTCAAGATCCGCGTCCCGACGATGGAAGAATGCGGGACGTGCCACGGCAACGGTGCGAAGCCGGGGACGCAACCGCAAACCTGTCCGACCTGCCACGGCCGCGGCGAGGTGCGCGTATCGCAGGGCTTCTTCTCGATCCAGCAGACGTGTCCGCAATGTCATGGCACCGGCAAGATCGTTCCGGAGCCGTGCCCCACCTGTAACGGCGCAGGCCGCATCAAAAAGCACAAGACGTTGTCGGTCAAGATTCCGGCCGGCGTCGACCAGGACGATCGCATTCGCCTGAACGGAGAAGGCGAAGCCGGCACGAACGGCGGTCCGTCCGGCGACCTCTACGTCGTCGTGACGCTGAAGCCGCATCCGGTGTTCCAGCGCGACGGTGCGGACCTGCATTGCGAAATGCCGGTCAGTTTCGCAACGGCGACACTCGGCGGCGACGTCGAGATCCCGACGCTCGACGGCCACGCGAAACTCAAGATTCCGCCGGAAACGCAAACCGGACAGGTGTTTCGGTTGCGGAACAAGGGCATTCGACCCGTGCGCGGTTCGGTGATCGGCGACCTGTACTGCCACCTGTCGCTCGAGACGCCGGTGAAGCTCACGGCGCGGCAGAAGGATCTGCTCCGCGAATTCGAGGCGATCAACGAGCAAGACCCCGACGCGCACAGTCCGCGCTCGAAGAACTGGTTCGACAAAGTCAGGGAGTTTTTCGGCCCGTAATAAATGGGGTCAGAGCTTCATGGCACTTAGATAAGCGTTCCGGGTGCCGAAAAGAGGTGGGCTGACGGGTCAGGGTGATAAGCTTTTTGTTGCGATACAAAAGGCAAATTCACCGAGAGGTCAGCCCAGATGAAGGATAACAAAGTTGCTCGATTGATGCGCGCTGCCGCCTTGTTTCGTCAGCAATTCGCACAGGAGATAGGGGGCATTTGCAGTTGGGTGCTCGGCGAAGCAGAAATTGCCGCGATTGTGAACACCTACGTCAAGAAGTCTCGCGTGCGCATCTATTCGCCGCTCGACACACTGCGCTTGTTTGTCGGGCAAGTACTCTGCGAACGCGCCTGTCAGGACGCGGTGGGGCGCCGCTTGTCGGAGCGCGTCGCCCACGGCCAGTCGCAGAACACGCTCAACACCGGCGCTTATTGTCAGGCGCGTGCCCGCTTGCCGATCGAGGTGCCGCTGCAACTGGGTGCCAAGATCGGCCAGCGTCTCGAGGTGGCGGCGCCGCGGGCATGGCGTTGGCGCAATCGGGTGGTTAAGCTTTTCGACGGCACCACGGTATCGATGCCGGACACGCTGAGTAACCAGCAAGCGTTCCCACAATCTGAAGAGCAGCAGCCGGGGCTGGGCTTTCCGATCGCCCGCATCGGCGCCCTCATTGGGCTGGCCGGTGGCGGCGTGCTCGGCCATCAAGTGACGGCCTGCAAGGGCAAAGGTAGCGGCGAACAGAGTCTACTGCGTGCTCTGCTCCCCCTCATCCAGCCGCGGGACGTGGTACTCGCCGATGCGCTGTTGGCCTCCTGGTGGATGATCGCCGATGTGCTCGCCCGCGGTGGCGACGTGGTGATGCCCCAGCACGGACGGCGGATCACCGACTTCACGCGCGGGCAGCGCTTCGGCAAGCATGATCATCTGGTCGCATGGGCGCGCCCACCGCGCCCGCGCTCGATGCCGATCGAGCGCTATGACCGCTATCCACAATGGCTGCGGATGCGCGAGGTGAAAGTCCATGGACGCATCTTGGTGAGCAGCTTGCGGGAACCCAAGGTGGTGTCCGCCCACGCCTTGGCTGCCTTGTATGCGTTACGCTGGAGCATTGAGGTGGATTTCCGGACCATCAAAGCCACCTTGAAAATGGATGTGCTGCGCTGCAAAACCGAAGCGATGATCGAGAAAGAAATCGCGGTCCATCTACTCGCGTACAACTTGGTGCGCTGGAGCATGGCCACGTCGGCGCGACTGGCCGATGTACTACCGCGGGCGTTAAGCTTTAGCGGCGCCCAGTGCCTATTGAATGCCTTCTCCGATCAACTGCGGCACTCGGTAGAAGAGTCCCTGTCGTGCCTCGTGAGGACGGTTTTGACGAATATCGCGAAATTGAAATTGCCGCTCCGTCCAGGCCGAATCGAGCCCCGCGCCAAGAAACGACGACCTAAACCACTCCCGCTGTTGACCGTCCCACGCAACGTCGCCCGAGAGCTCATCAGGACGCGTCGGGACCTTATCCAAGTGCCATGAGGGTCAGAGCTGTATTTCCGGACGCAAGAAGCCTGATCAGGTAGCGGTTCTCCGGAAATGCAGCTCTGACCCCATTTACGGAACCCATTTACGCCGGCCATCCGCGTGCACCGCCGCCGCGACCCCGTCGGCGGCACAGGAGGATAATGGCTGCACGTTCTTGACAGGAGGCAGCCATGGCCAACGCACGGGAAGTCGTCATCGTCAGCGGTGCTCGCACCGCGATCGGAGATTACGGCGGTTCACTGAAGGATATTCCTCCGACCGAACTCGGTGCCCGGGTTGTTCGCGAAGCCGTCGCCCGTTCGAAGGTCGATGCCGCGCAGATCGGCCAGTGCGTGTTCGGCAACGTAATCCACACCGAAGCGCGCGACATGTACCTGTCGCGCGTCGTCGCGGTCAACGGCGGGCTGGCGCATGAAAGCGGCGCGCTCACGGTCAACCGGCTCTGCGGCAGCGGCCTGCAGGCGATCGTCAGCGCCGCGCAGTACATCATGCTGGGCGACATCGACGCGGCCGTCGGCGGCGGCGCCGAGAGCATGAGCCGAGCCGCTTACGCGAACCCTTCGCAGCGGTGGGGCGCGCGGATGGGCGATGCCAAGGTCGTCGACATGATGGTCGGCGCGCTGACCGATCCTTTCGATACGATCCACATGGGCATCACGGCGGAAAACGTCGCGACCAAGTGCGGCATCACCCGCGAGCAGCAGGACGCTTTTGCCGTGGAAAGCCATCGCCGCGCGGTGAAGGCGATCAGCGAAGGCCGCTTCAAGTCGCAGATCCTGCCGATCGAACTCAAGAGCAGGAAAGGGCCCGCAGAGTTCGATACGGACGAGCATGCGCGCAGCGACGCGAGCATGGAAGGCATGGCGAAGCTCCGGGCGGTATTCGCCAAGGAAAATGGCACCGTCACCGCTGGCAACGCTTCCGGGATCAACGATGCTGCGGCTGCCGTCGTCCTGATGGAAATGCAGGCGGCCGAACGCGCCGGCGTCAAGCCGATGGCGCGGCTCGTCGCCTACGGTCACGCGGGCATCGACCCGAAGATCATGGGCCTCGGCCCGGTCAGCGCGGTCAAGGCTGCGCTCAAGAAAGCGGGCATGAGGATCGGCGACATCGACGTGATCGAGTCCAACGAAGCGTTCGCGGCGCAGGCGATCGGCGTCAACCAGCAGCTCGATTTCGACCCTGCCAAGGTGAATCCGAACGGCGGGGCGGTCGCGCTCGGCCATCCGATCGGGGCAACCGGCTGCATCCTCACGATCAAGGCGATGTACGAGTTGCAGCGCACGAGCAAGCGTTATGGCCTGATCACGATGTGCATCGGCGGCGGACAGGGCATCGCCGCGATCATCGAGCGGATGTAGCGCAAATCCCGGCGACATTTGCCCGTGCGCGACGTCCCCCTGCTTATCGTCACGCTCGCGATCTGGGTGTATTGGCTGCGCGTCGGCGCGATGGTGATCCGCGCACGACGCCGGCAGCATCGGGACGTGGGCGTCATTCCCGAGCGGTCCGCCGAGCGCGCGATGTGGCTCGTCTTCGTGCCGCTGGTCATCGCGTGGTGTGCGCTGCCGTGGCTCGCACTGACGCACGAGCATGGGTGGCTCGCGGTGCCTGCTTTCGCGCGCGAGGGCACACTATATCCGGCGCTGCGCTTTCTTGCCGCGCTCACGGCGCTCGCGTGCCTCGTGCTGACGATCCAATGCTGGCGCAAGATGGGCCGTGACTGGCGAATGGACATCAGTGAACGCAACACGGCGCTCATCACCGACGGCCTGTTCGCCCGCATTCGTCATCCGATCTACGCGTTCAGCATCGCGATGATGGCGGCAACGGCAATCGTGTTGCCTGCGCTCCCCATGCTGCTGGCCGCCGCGATCCACATCCTGCTGATGAACGTCAAGGCGCGCAACGAGGAGGCGCATCTTGCGCGCATGCACGGCGAAGCGTATTCCCGTTACCTCGAACGAACCGGGCGGTTCTTCCCAAGGGCCGCCACCCGAAATTCGTAGTCTGAAGCCACCGAAGGGGTTCGCCCGCGCGCGGTTGCTCGGCGCTTGCCGGTTGCTCGGCGCTTGCCTCGTCGTCACGGCGACCGCGCAGGGTGTCGAGCCCGGGAGAAGCGATCCGCGAGTCGATCCCGCGATCGCCGTCCGGATCCGGCAACTCGACTGCATGCACGTGAGCGCCACGGACGTCCGCGATGTGCTGTCGCGCGCATCCGCCCCGCGCATCGTGCTCCTGCAGGGAAGCGTTCCACTCGTGACGATGGCGCCGTTCGCGCGCTTCCTGATCGGAATGGGATATCCGGCGAATAGGCTGCGCAATCCGCGCGACGGCGCACTTTCGTACAGCAGCTTCATTGACAGCGCGCGCCTTGCCGGCGAGCTCGCGTTCGACTACGAGCAAAGCGGCATGCAACCGATGCTGATCGGGCACAGCCAGGGCGGCATGCTTGCGATCCGTACGCTGTACGAGCTTGCCGGCGCGTTTCACGACTCGCTGCACGTCGTCGATCCCGCCACCGGAAATGCGCTCGCACGTACGTCGATCGTCGATCCTCACACCGGCGAATCGCGGCCGGTCGTCGGCCTGCATGTCGCCTACGCCGCAGCGCTCGCGACCGGCTGGTTGCCGCGCCTCGTGCTCGGCCAATGGGGAATGCTCCCGCGACTGCGCAAGATCCCGGACACCGTCGACGATTTCACCGGCTTCATCCTTCCGCACGATCCGATTGCCGGCAACCTGTTCGGCGAGACGCCGTACGAATCGCTCGGCCGTGCGCGCGTTCGCAACGTGGTACTGCCGGAAAGCTACCATCACGTCACCTTGCCACGCACCGAGCAGCTTGCCGCCGACCCGACGATTCGAGGCTGGATCGATGCCTGGTCGCCCGACAGCCCAGCCGCGTCGCCCGATGGCGACACAACGAACCTCGTTCATGCGGCCGACATCTGGCACTCCATCAAGCACCATTGGTGCGCGCAGGCGCAAGGATTGCTAACGGTTCCGGCATCGTGATGCGACAATCCCGTTCTTTTCATCAATCCCGCTCGTGGCTCCCGCGGGATTCCATGCCGGCTGGGCCTTCGATAACCTTTCGTCAAGCGGATGAAAGCGCAGCCGCAACCGGCAATTTCTTCCAAAGCAACCGTGCAAAAACCCGGCCGGAAAACGGTGGAGATACGCGCGACGCTCCGGTTCGCAGGCCCATGAAATCCTTTCCAGGCCGTCTCAACCTGTTCCAGGCGGCGATGCTCGACTGGCGCGACCTGCATCCGTACAACGCCGTACACATCGTGCGTATCGAGCGGCCACTCGACGCGACGGCGCTGGCGGCAGCGATCGGTGGCGAATTGTCGAGCGCGGGCCTCACCGGCCTCGAGCTCGATCGAAAAAATTGTCGCTATGCCTGGCGTGGCGGTGCCGCGAACGTCACCGTCGAGATTGTCGAGCCGGACACGAACTGGCAGGCGTCGCTCGCGCGTGCCTTCGAACGTCATCTCAATGCGCCTTTCGTCCGCGACGGACGGATCGATCCCTTCCGGTTTTTCGCGATGCCGCTCGAAGACGCGGTTTTCG
>JALYSS010000219.1 GCA_030854685.1 Pseudomonadota bacterium
CCACGGAACCCGCCATCATCAGCTCGTTGTCCTGTACGTGCTCGCGCGACAGGCTCGCGAGCGCGACCGGCAGCGTATAGAGATTCTGGTCGGTCAGCACGATGAGCGGCCACATGAAGTCGTTCCACGTGCCGAGCAGCGTGAACACCGCGAGCGTCACGACGATCGGCTTCAGCAGCGGCACGACGATCGAGCCGAAGATCCGCCATTCGCTGGCGCCATCGATGCGCGCCGCTTCCAGCAGATCGTCGGGAATCGACAGCGCGTACTGGCGCACGAGGAAGATGCCGAAAATGCTTGCGAGCGCCGGCACGATCACGCCGCCGTAGCTGTTGACGAGGCCCAGGTGCTTCAGCAGCAGGAACAGCGGCACCATCGCGACCTGGCCGGGAATCACCAGAGCACCGAGCATCAGCTTGAAGAGGCGATCGCGGCCGGCGAAGCGCAGCTTGGCGAACGCATAACCGGCCATCACGTTGAAGACCAGCGACAGCAGCGTCGCCGCGACCGCGAGCAGTACGCTGTTCGCGAGGTAACGTCCCATGCCGGCGTGTGCGAAGAGCTCGCGATAATTGGCGAAGGTCGGATGCGCGGGAACGAGCGGGGGCGGATACGCGCTCGCTTCGCCGGGCGACATGAACGAGACGGCCAGCATCCACAGCAACGGAAACACCGCGACGGCCGAACCACCGAGAAGCAGTCCGTTGACGACGATCGCTGCGGATCGCGGAATCATTGCCAGACCCCGCTGCGGCGTGCCTGGCGCATTTGCAACATGGTAACCGCGAAGATCATCAGGAACAGCAGGAACGCCACCGCCGACGCGTTGCCGAGGTTCCACCATTTGAAGCCCTCCTCGTACATGAAGTACAGGACGCTCACCGTGCTTTGCAGCGGACCGCCTTGCGTCATCACGTACGGTTCGGCAAAGAGCTGGAAGTAGCCCGCGACCGTCAGGATGCCGACGATCGTGAGAATCGGTGCCAGCACCGGCAGCGTCACGTAGCGGAACTGCGAAAGCGCCGACGCACCGTCGATCCGCGCCGCCTCGTAGAGCTCCTGCGGAATGTTCTGCAAACCGGCGAGCAGGATGATCATGTTGTAGCCGAAATTCTTCCACACGGCGAACAGGACGATCGCCGGCATCGCGAAGCGGGGATCGCCGAGCCAGTCGATCGGCGGAATGCCGATCGCGCCGATTGCGTAATTGATGAAGCCGTAGCGAGCGCCAAGCAGATAGCGCCAGATCACGGCCACGGCGACGACCGTCGTCACGACCGGTGCGAAGAGCGCGGTGCGAAAGAACGGCTGGAAACGCGCGACCTTCGAATGGAGCAGCAGTGCTGCACCCAGCGACGCCACGAGCGACAGCGGGACGCCGGCGCCGACGAAGTAGAGCGTATTGCCGAGCGCTTTCCAGAACAGCCGCCGCTGGAGCAGTTCGACGTAGTTGGAGAGCCCGACGATGCGCAGGTTGGAGAGGTCGGCGAGCGCGTAGATGTCGAAGTCGGTGAGACTCATCGCCAGTGCGGCGAGCACGGGCACGACAAAGAACACGCCGATGACCAGCAGCGCCGGACCGACGAACCACCATGCGGCATGCCGCGTCAATCGTGCGCTCCACGCGCGAGCAGCCAACGCCGCTTCTCGAGGATCCGATCGGCGCGCGCATCGAGCTCCCGCACGGCCTCGTCGATCGTCCACTGGCCGCGCGCCGCCTTCTCGGCAACGAGGCGCATCTCGTCGGCGATGCGCTCCCATTCAGGCACCTTGGGCGCCGGCTTCACGCGCTCGAGCTGATCGCGAAAGGCCCGCGCGTAGACATCGGCGGCGAGTGTGGGATCGTCCCATGCGCTGCGCCGTGGCGGCAGGTCGCCGGTCAACGCGTGGAACCGTAGCTCGATGTCCGGACGCGCCAGGTATTCGATGAGCTGCCAGGCCGCGTCCTTCGCGTGCGATGCGCGGAAGAGGACGAGGCTCGAGCCTCCCGCGATCGACGCACCCGGACCCGTGGGGCCCGGCAGCGGCGCAGTCGCCCACGCAGGCTGCACCGCGGGCGGGAGCCGCCGCTTGAACTCGCCGATGTTCCACGGCCCGGAAATGTAGAACGCGAACGTACCGCGCCCGAACTCGCTCCACACATTCGACAGTTGCGACGCCGTGACCGGCGGCGCATAGCCCCGACGAAACATGTCGACATAAAAACCGAGCGCGCGGCGAAAGCCGGGACTCGAGAAGTTGCCGTAGCGGCCGCCGTCGCGCAGCAGCGGATCGTCCTGCTGCAACGCGAGGGCGAGTAACGGTTCGAATTCGTTCATCGGCAACAGGATCGCGTAATGGCCGGGCTCGGCGCGGGTCTTGACCGCCGCGAGCGCTCGGGTCCAATCCGACCAGGACGTGGGGGGAACGGTGACGCCAGCGTTGTCGAGCAGGTCGCGACGATAAAACAGAAGACGCGTGTCGACATACCACGGCACGCCGTACACGTGTCCCGCGACGATGTTGGTATCCCAGATACCGCCGAAGAAATCATGCGGGTCCACCGGCGATGCAGCAAGGGTCGCTTCGAGCGGCTGGAGTGCGCCGAGTGCGACGAATTCCGGAATCCAGGTGTTGCCGAGCTGGCAGATATCCGGAGTGGCGTCGCCCGCGAACGCGGTCAGCAGCTTTTCATGCGCCGCGGTCCATGGCAATTGCTGGACGTCGACGCGAATGCCCGGATGCGTGCGCTCGAACTCGGGGAGAAGCGCTGCGACCACCTCGCCTTCGCGCCCCATCGCCCAGAAGCGGACCACGGTAACGTCCGTCGAGCGCGGGTGACATCCACCCAGCATCGCCGCCCCCATGAGCAGCACGAGTGCCGTGAGCCGACGGCGTCCTCGGGGCAGCCCTTCGGCGCTCACTGCGCCGACGCGGCGAGCCAGCCTCCCGAGAAGCCGGCACGCTCGAGACCGCGACGCACGTACGCGTTCCCGCGCATCACGTTCCAGATCAATCCGCTGCGATAATTCTCGATCATCGTCACGAGCGCGCCCTGGTCGATGCCGAGATAATCCTCGTCGACCCATCCGAAGCCTGGAATGCAACGGCCGTGGCTCAGCGGCTCGTTGGCGAAGGTGAAGCTCGGATTGAACGCATCGAGGAAGCCATAGGTGCCGTAGATGTACCGGCCGAAACGGCGATACATATTCAGCACGGCGGGAATCGCCAGTTCCGGCGCAAACGGAATCGACGCGACCGCCGCGGTCGGCGCGAGCGTGCAATCGTCGTCCGCCGCCGCGCCGCCGATGCCGCGGGCCGCGTACGCGCGAAAGACGTGCTTGCCGGACACATCCTCGATCTCGATGTTGCCGGGACCGTCGCTCGCGGTGATGCCCCACACGCTCGCGCCGTAGTCCTTGCATCGCAGCGGATTTGCGATCGCGTAGGCGCGCTGCGCATAGATCGCGCGCCGGGTATTCTCGAAATAGTCGATGCCGCGCTTGCGCATGTACGCGTCCTGCACATGGCGAAAGTCGATCCACACGTGCGAATACTGGTGACCGAACAGCGGCGCGAAGCCCAGGTACTCCTGGCCGAAGCCCTTGTGCCAGGTGCGGTCGTACGTGCTCGTCCACTGATCCCAGGCATCGGCTCCCACCGGCGACGTCGGCGAAGCGAGTGCCAGCACGTAAACGAGCATCGCTTCGTTGTACCCGCGCCAGTCGTATTCGAGGAAGCCGTCCTCCGGCGACCAGCCGAGGCTGATGGCCGGCGCGTGCGGCTGCGCCCATCGCCAGTCGACTCGCCGATAGATCTTGTCGGCGAGGCGTCGGATTTCCACTTCCTCGGGATCCGCGCCGTCGAAGTACGACTGGCAGAACAGTGCACCCGCGAGGAGCAGCGCCGTATCGACCGTCGAGATCTCGCTGTCCTCGAAGCGCTCGCCGGTCTTCATGTCGAGGAAATGATAGAAGAAGCCCTTGTATCCGGAGACACCGTGCTGGTGTGGCCCCTGGGGCGCGTTGTAGAGGAAGCGCAGCGTCGCCAGGACGCGCTTGCGCGCTTCCTTGCGCGTCACGTAACCGCGCTCGACGCCGATCGGATACGAGGTGAGCCCGAAGCCGACCGCCGCGATGCTCGCGAACGACGGCGTCGGGTAGCGATCGGGGACGAGCCCGTTCTTCGGATTCGCCGTATCCCAGAAGAAGCGGAATGTGCGTTCCTCGAGGTCGATCAGCGTGGGTTCGACCAGCGGACTCGCGCGACGCGGCGGGCTCTCGCGCAGCGCGCTGTAGCCGACTGGCATGTTGCTGCCGTACGCCATGCTGCGATCGTCGAGCGACACGGTCGCCATCACGGCGAGCGACGCCACGATTCCCGCTACCACCATCCAACGCCGTCGAAACATCACCACCTTCATGCGCGAACTTGCGCCGCGCCAGACCGATGCCTTTTCACTCGCAGCCCGCCGTTTCCGAACAGCCGGCGAAGGATACCGGAAATGTCGCCGGCTAGCGAAAATCAAACGGCCCCGCGTACGCTAGAACGGATAGATCAGCGTGACACCCACCTGCCGATACGAATAGTCCGGCGAATCGACATAGCCGGTCGAGCGGCTGTAGATCGCGTACAGCGCAAGTCGCACCTTGTCCGTAAGGGCGCCTTCGCCGCGAACTTCGGCAAGGCGCACCGGATGCGTGTCGGTTCCGTTGATGGTTTCGCGGCCGGCGCCCAACGACCCCGTCCAGACCCAGCTGCCCAGGCGCCTGCGCATGCCGAAGGCACCCTGCCATTGTCGATAGCGATCGGGATTGAAGTACGCGCCGTCGACGTCGCCGCCACGGCTTTCGTATTGCCGCCAGCGTAATTGCACGTTGAGACCGTATTCCGGCACCGCCTGCCAGATGAGGCGCGCGCGCAAATGCACGCGATCGTTGCCGTCGGTGAACGTCTGGTAGCCCGCAAGACCGATCGCCGTGAATCGCTCGGCGAAGGTCTGTTCCACGCTCGCGGCGAAGAAACCGTATGCGATCGCACGGTCGATCGCCTTTTGCGTCGCGACGAGATCGCCCGCCGCGATCAGCTCGATGCCGGTGTTGGGCGCGGGACGCAGTCCCCACGTGACATCGCCCACGCCTCGCGTGTGTCCGGCGACTTGCACGACGCCGGCTTCCGCGTTGATTCCCGCGAGCGTCGTCGGGTCCTGATTGCGCCACAGGCCGACCACGCCGCCGGCATTGCGGCTCCATTCCGATTGCGAATAGTGCGTCGTCTGAACCGCGACGCCGAAGTGATCGATGTATGAGCCATACGGATACAGGCCGCCGATGCGCACGCGCGATGCGTGAAAACCGTCGGTATCGCTCGCGAAGTCCACGTTGCCGAGTGCTGCAGCCGACTGCGCGTTGGCGCTCGTCGCCAGGACGAGCGCCAGCGCCGCGACGACCCAACGCGTCACTTCGTGCCCCAGGTCTTGCGCAGCCCGAAGATCTCCGAAAAGTAGCCTGCGACGCACGCGGGCTGCAGGATCAGGCTGTAGACGAACGCGTAGGTCAGGAAACCGGACAGATTGCGACGCACACGCAGGCCGTTCGACGCGAACATCTGCGACCCGACGCGGTACATCAGGTAGTTGATGCCGAGCGCCATCGGCAGAAGCGCGAGCGTCAAGGGTCCCGCGATCCAGTAAATTCCGAAGAGCGCCAGCACGACGCCGGGGATGAAGAACACCGTATAGGCGAGATCGAGCCACGGGAAGAGCAGGTTCCACCAGATGAAAAGCGTCGACAGCCGCGGCTTGAACAGGATGTCGGGAAACTGATGGAAGGCTTCCATCATCCCCCGCGCCCAACGCTGCCGCTGCCGCACGAATTGGTGGAGCGTATCGGGCGCATTGGTGAAACAGCACGCGTCTTCGGCGTGACCGACCCGCCAGCCTTTCCGGAGCATCGCCCACGTGAGAACGATGTCTTCGCCCACGCAATCGATCCATCCACCAAGCTCGCGCAGCGCCGCGCGTTCGTAGATCGAGAACGCGCCCTGCGCGACAAGCGTCCCCTGATAGAGCGATTGCACGCGCTTGATGGCGGCGATGCCGTGGAAGTAGTCCCACTCCTGCGCCTTCGTCACCCAGTTCCTGCGCGAATTGCGCACGAGCATCGTGCCCGCGACGGCGCGCGTATTCGGCGGATCGCTCATGTAGCGCTCGACGAGGCTGCGCAGCGCATCGCGATACAGGAACGAATCGGCGTCGAGTGTTACGACGAGATCGAAGCGCGCTTCGGCGAGTCCCCGATTGAGCGCTACCGATTTCCCGGCGTTGCGCGGCTGGCGCAACAGGTGCAGCCACTCGTGGTCGCATGCATCGACGATCGCGGCGGTGCGATCGCGCGAACCGTCGTCGATGACGAACACTTCAAAGGCACCCGGATAATCCTGATTGGCGATCGAGCGCAGCGTGTCCGCAATCGACGCTTCCTCGTTGTACGCGGCGATCAGGATCGATACCGACGGATAGCGGCTCGGTTTGACGCGTGGCGGCCGTCGATCGAGCAACAGACTTGCGATCAGGAACGCATTCATGAATCCGGGAACGAGCGCGATGCCGCCGACGGCAAGCACCGCGAGCGTCGTTCCGATCAGGGCGGACAACTGCGTGATCCACGGCAGCGCGATCAGCGCGGTCAACGTGAACCATGCACCGCTCATCAAGAGCGCAAACGCGAATTTGCCGCGTACGCCGACATAGAACGGCGCATTCGACGTTGCCCGCTCCGCCGATGCCATCGTGCGCGCGCAGTCGAACGCCGTATCCGCGACCGGCCGTATGGCCGCACGCGCGGACGCGATCTCGGCGTCGGCCTGGGGTGCCGGTTGCGGTTCGAGGGGTTCGCGGTCGAGTAACGCCGGATCCGCGGCGGTTTGGTGGGTGGCGTCGTTTCGCATGATTCGAGACGAATGGCAAGTCGCGTGCCATGCGGTGATCACTCTCGTGCATCGCCGCACACGAGACCCATGCGTTCCGGTTCGCGTTCACGAAAACAACCTGCTGACTACAATGCGTCGAGTCCTTTTGGACTAATATCGCGCCACATACGCCGATTACCCCCCGTGGACGCCGACCTGCTCGCGGCCGAACTCGACACGCACCGTCGCTACCTGCTGCGCGTTGCGCAATTGCAGTTGCGCGATGCCGACCTCGCCGAGGACGTCGTGCAGGAGACCCTCGTCGCCGCGCTCTCGGCGCGCGACGGCTTTTCCGGACGGTCCAGCGTCAAGACCTGGCTGACCGGCATCCTGAAGCACAAGATCGTCGACGCGATCCGGCAGAAGCAGCGCCAGCCGATCATTCTCGCGACATTCGACGAGGAAACGGATCTCGAGGACTTTGATCCGATGTTCAAGGACAACGGCGCCTGGGAAGCGCCGCCGGCCGACTGGGGCGACCCCGAGAACGCGCTGTCGCGCCATGAATTCATGGACATCATGGAGCTCTGTCTCGAAAGGCTGCCGCCCAATACGGCGCGCGTTTTCATGATGCGCGAGATCATGGAACTCGAAAGTGACGAAATCTGTAAGGAATTGACGATCACCGCGAATAACCTGTGGGTCATTATGTATCGAGCCAGGATGGCGCTGCGCCATTGCCTCGAGCAGAACTGGTTTACGCCGCAGGCGCACCGCTGACCCGCCGCCCGCATGTTTCCGCACCGACTGACCCACATGCTTTCATGCAAGGAAGTCAGCCGGCTGCTGTCGCGGGGTGAGGACCGCCGGCTTGCGCTATCGGAGCGGGTGAAGCTGCGGCTCCATTTGCTCGTTTGCGCCGCGTGCGCGCGCTTTGCGCGGCAACTCGCGTTCATGCGCGAAGCGTTGCGGCGCTACAAGACATAGGGACGTGCATGCTGAAACTGACCGTGAACGGCGTCGTCACTAGCGTCGCCGTCGAGGAATCGACCCTCGCCGCGCTCGTGACGACGCTCGGGCTTGCCGGCAAGCGCATCGCCATCGAGAAGAACGGCGAGATCGTTCCGCGCAGCCGCTATGCGACGACGACGGTCGCGCGCGGCGACCGGCTCGAAATCGTCGGCGCCGTCGGCGGCGGCTGACTTCGGGGTCAGAGCTGTAATGTTGCCGCGCAGGTCATGACGAGCGACCAATTTGTCCCAGGGCAACATTACAGCTCTGACCCCGAAGTCGCGCAACGGCTCGTCAGAGGCGCTGATCGCACCGGCGTAAAATCGTTGCCATGAATGCACCTGCAGACCTTTCCACGCTCAGCGATTCGCTCGTCATCGCGGGGCGCAGCTATCGCTCGCGGCTGCTCGTCGGCACCGGCAAGTATCGGGACTTCGCCGAGACGCGCGATGCGATCGTCGCCTCGGGCGCCGAAATCGTGACGGTCGCGATTCGACGCACGAACATCGGCCAGAACGCGGGAGAAGCGTCGCTCGTCGACGCGCTGCCGCCCGCCGAGTTCACGTACCTGCCGAACAGCGCCGGCTGCTACACGGCCGACGACGCCGTGCGAACGCTGCGACTCGGCCGCGAATTGCTCGACGGCCATACGCTTTGCAAGCTGGAAGTTCTCGGCGATGCGGCATCGCTCTATCCGAACGTGCGCGAGACGCTCGTCGCCGCCGAACGGCTGGTGGCCGACGGCTTCGACGTGATGGTCTACACGTCGGACGATCCCATCATCGCGCGCGAGCTCGAGCAGATCGGCTGCGCCGCAATCATGCCGCTCGCCTCGCTGATCGGTTCGGGCATGGGCATCGTCAACCCCTGGAACCTGCGGCTCATCCTGGAGCAGGCGCGCGTTCCGGTGTTCGTCGATGCGGGTGTGGGCACCGCTTCGGATGCGACGATCGCGATGGAACTGGGCTGCGCCGGCGTGCTGATGAACACGGCGATTGCCAAGGCGCATGATCCGGTTCGGATGGCGCGGGCGATGAAACTCGCCGTTGAATCGGGGCGTGAGGCGTTTCTGGCCGGCCGGATGCCGCGAAAACTCTACTCGGCAAGTCCCAGTTCGCCGGCGGCCGGCTTGATCGGTTGAGCCGCGTGCGCTGCTGGCGTCCGTGGTGGGCGTTGGGCGCGCTCTTCGTTTCGGCATTGGCATTCGCGGCTTCGATCGCACCGGCGGAATTGGCGGTGCTTTGCGCGAACGCGGAGGACCAGGCCCAGTGCGGACGTCTGGTCGAGGCGCGACAACTGCGACGATTGTCCAGGATTGTCGAGCGTGACGGCGACGAACTGCGCGTTTCGCTCGCTCCGTTTGGCCTGACCGTGTTCCGCGACACCATCAACATCACCGGCGCGAAATCGTATGCGGTCTGGGATTACCTCGAGAGTCTCGACACACTCGTGCTGTTCACGACCGATGGCGACCGGAGCGGCTTCCTGCTCGTGCAACGCCACGGTGGCGAAGAATATCGCGTGCCGTCGGAACCGATTCTCGCGCCGGACGCGCGGCATTTCGTGACCGCCGATTTCTGCGCGAAGGACTGTGACAACCAGGTTGCCGTGTGGCGCATCGAGCCGAATGGCCTGCGCAAGGAATCGACGTGGGTGCCGGCGGCGTCCTGGTCGGACGTGAGCGTCACGTGGAAAGGTGCCGACACGATCGCGCTCGAGTATTCGGTGCCGAACGACGCGCACCCGCGAACGCTGCTGCGCAACCTCGCCGATCCCTCGTGGAAAAGGACATCGCCGTAGTGACGCCCGCGCCGCGCAACGACGCGCTCGCGGGAACTCCATACGTCACGACGGCCGCGCAAGACCCGGCGAGCGCGCATCGCGCGATTCGCAGTTTCGTGCTGCGACAGGGCCGCATGTCGCCCGCACAGCAGCGCGCCTGCGACGAGTTTTACCCGCGCTACGGCGTTGCCGCATCCGCCCCGCTCGATTTCCGGACACTGTTCGGCAACGCGTCCCCCGTCGTGCTCGAAATCGGTTTCGGCATGGGCGAAACAACGGCGGCCATTGCCGCAGCTCACCCGCACGTGAATTTCCTCGGCGTCGAAATGCATTGGCCGGGCGTCGGCGCGCTGCTGCGCCGCATCGAATCGCAGCGGCTCGCGAATGTTCGCGTGTTGCGCCACGACGCCGTCGATGTCGTCGAGCGGATGATTCCGTTGGCGTCGCTCGCCGGCATTCACGTCTACTTTCCCGATCCGTGGCCGAAAAAGCGGCATCACAAGCGCCGGCTGTTGAAGCCGGCATTCGTGCACGCGCTCGGAGTGCGACTTGCGCCGGGCGGCTACCTGCACGTCGCAACCGACTGGCAGCCGTACGCGGAGGAAATTCTCGCGACGCTGGGATCGGAATCGCTGCTCTCCAATACCGTCGATGGATACGCACCGCGTCCGGCATGGCGCCCGCTGACGAAGTTCGAGCAACGCGGTCGAACGCTTGGTCACCAGGTGTTGGAGTGTATCTTCCTGAAGGCCCCCGCAGCGTTGACC
>JALYSS010000230.1 GCA_030854685.1 Pseudomonadota bacterium
ACTGAACGGCGCGGTCGACAGTCGATCCTGCTGGCCGAAGAGCAGTCGACCTGTCTGGAACTACTGCTTTCGCCTTCCGGTTCCCCGCCGGCTGAGTCCGGCCGAGCGTTGCGCAACCCGCAGCGACGACGAACAGTCGACCAGGCGAGGAAAGACGCACAGCGAGGAAGCGACTCGTCGAGCGGCATGCACATGCGGAGCTAACTAAAAGTCACCTGCCCGGGATTCGGGTCAATTTCTGCAAGAATCTGGCGTGTGCGAAGTTCGGATTAAAAGTCGAGCCCGAGCCACTGGCGGACCTGCTCGTGCAAATCGCCCTGGAAATCGGCACGCCCGCCCGCCGCGGTTATGCGCCCAAGGCTCAACACATGGATGCGGTCGGACATGCGCACAACCCGCCGCACGTTGTGATCGATCAGAAGGATGCCCATACCCGAGCGCGAGAATTTCTCGATCCAGGTGAACACTTCCTCCGCGAGGATGGGCGAGAGGCCGATGCTGGGCTCGTCGATCAGGCACAGCCGCGGTTGCTGCAGCCATGCCTTCGCGAACTCCACCTGCTTCTGCTGACCCCCCGACAGGTCGCCGGCCTGGGCGCGGCGCTTTTCCTTCAGGATCGGAAATGTCTCCAGCGCTTCCGCATGTCGCTGGCCGATGACGTCGGCGTAGCGCCGCGGACGGCCCTGCAATGGCAGGAGCAGATTCTCCTCGACACTGAGATAGGGAAACAGGCTCGACTCCTGCGGGATGCAGCAGATGCCGTGATCGATGAGCCGGTGCGGCGCGATGCCGGCGATCGAGGCGCCCAGAAACTCGATGCGGCCTTCCCTGGGGGTGAGGAATCCGCAGATCGTCTTGATCACGGTCGACTTGCCGGCGCCATTGAGTCCGATCAGCCCGCTCACCTCACCGCGATGAACGGACAGCGATACATCGCGCAGCACGTCGATGTCGTGTGCGTAGCCGGCGGTGATGTTATCGACGTTGAGCAGGAGCTCAGGCATGGCTGCCGCTGCCGAGGTAGGCCTCGATGACCTCGCCAGCCTTCAGCACTTCGCGCGTGGGTCCGACGGCGATCAGCTTGCCGGCATTCATGCAGGCCGCGCGCCGGCACAGGTCGACGACGATCGGCATGTCGTGGCTGACCACGAGAAATGTATGACCCTGCGCGTTGCGACGCCGGATGAACCTGGCCATCGTCTCGCGCATGACCGGATGCACCGCGGCGAAGGGCTCGTCGAGGAGCGCGACGCGCGGCGGCTCGATGAAGCACATGCCGAATTCCAGCAGCTTGCGCTGTCCGCCGGATAACTGGCCTGCGTCGAGATACTGCACCGGGGAGAGCGTGAGCTCGTCGAGCAACGCACCTGCCCGGACTTCGGCTTCCCGGCCCGACAGCCCGCGGGCGAGCCCGGCAGTGAGAAGATTGTCGAACGCCGAGATCCGTGCAAACACCCGGGTCATCTGGAACATCCTCAGCAAGCCGCGTCGCGCAAGACTCACGGGTGGCATGCCGGTCACCACCTCGCCATCGAGCCACACCGTTCCCGCGTCGGGCCGGAGAAATCCCGACAGCATGTTGAGCGCGGTGGTTTTGCCCGATCCGTTGGGGCCGATCAGTCCGAGGATTTCGCCGGACTCCACGGTGAACGACAGCCCTTCCACCGCAGCCACGCCGCCGAAGTGCTTCGACAGCCCTTCCATGCGCAGGAGGCTCACGAGCGCGCATTCGCCGCGGGCGCTGCGATCGCCGCGCGCGGACGCAGGCGCGTCGCGAGTCCCCACAAGCCCGTGCGAAAGAATCGCGCGAACACGATGACAACGGCGGAGAACACGATCATCTGGATGTTGCCGAAGCCACGCATCCACTCCGAGGCGAGATACACGAGCAACGCACCGACGATCGGACCGGTGAGCGTGCCCATGCCGCCGATCACGACCATCGCGATGACGAGCCCCGTCTGCAACAGAAGTCCCAGCTCCGGACTGACGAGTTGGCTGAACGTTCCATAAAGCGAGCCGGCGACGCCGCAAATGGCGCAGGAGAGGACAAACGCGAGTATCTTGTAATGCACGACATCGATGCCGCGGCTTTCGGCCCCGATGGCGTCGTCGCGGATCGCGAGCCAGAACCGCCCCACGCGGCCGCGCATGAGCGTGTACAGGCCCGCGAGCGTCGCGAGCAGCACGCCGAGGAAGATGTAGTAGTAGCCCACGCGGCTTTGCACGAGCGTCGGCACGCTGAGGCCCTGGTCGCCGCGCGTGAATTCGTACGAGTTGCCGATAACCACGCGCGCGATCTCGGCAAAGGCGAGCGTGGTGAGCGCCAGGTAAGGTCCCTGCAGCCGCAGCACCACGCGCCCGAGGAGCCATCCCAGTAATGCGGTGCCGACAATGGCGGCGGGAATGCCGAGCGCGAGCGACGCATGGAGGTGGTAGCTCAGCAGTGCCGTGGCATAGGCCCCGAGCATCGCGAACGCCGCGGGCGCCAGCGAGAACTGCCCGGTGAATCCCGCGAGCAGGTTCCAGCCCAGGGCGAGCAGTGCGAAATAGATGCTGACAATCAGAATGCCGAGCGTATAGGGGGAGGTTACGAACAGCGGCGCGCCCGCGAGCAGCAACACCACGAAGAGGGCAGCGCGAAAATCGTTGCGCAAGCGATTGGCCCACAGGTTGCTCATACGTCGCGGCTCTTTTCGCCGATCAGGCCTTGCGGGCGGAAAAGCAGCACGACAATCAGCAGCAGCAGGCCGAGCGCGTCCCGATAGGCGTAGGAAACGTAGACCGCAAAAAACGACTCGAGCACTCCCAGCAGTAGCGCGGCGATCATCGCGCCCCAGATCGATCCCATTCCGCCCAGCACGACAATCACGTAGGACTTGATGGCCGGGAAAATGCCCACGTCGGGCGACGGATTGATGAGGGGTGCGAGCAGCGCGCCGGACAGCGCGGCCAGCATGCCGGAAATCACGAAGATCAGGCTGGTGGTCCGCGTCGCGTCGATGCCGGCGAGCGATGCGCCGAGCCGGTTCTGGGCCACGGCCTGGATCTGTCGTCCCCAGAGCGAGCGCTTGATGAAGAGACCGAGGCCGATGAGCACGCCGAGCGAGATCACGGCAGCGATGAGCTTCTGGCCGTTGAGCATCACCGGACCGAACGCAAAGCGGGGCACGTCGATCAGTGACGGGCCGCGAAACGGGTACGGTCCGACGATCTTGTCGACGAGGTTGATCAGGAGCAGCGAGAGGCCGAACGTCACCACGACCGCGTACTCGTCCTTCAAGAAGCTCCAGCTCGCATAGCCGGCATACAGGGGACGCATCAGCAGGCGCTCGACCAGCCAGCCGAGCGCGGCGCCGGCAGCGGCGGCCAGCGCCAGCGCCGCCCACGGCGAAACGCCGAGTTTCAGCGCGATCAGCACATAGGCGTACGCGCCGATCATGTAGAACTCGCCGTGAGCGAAGTTGATGATCTTCAATACGCCAAAGATCATCGCGAGGCCGACGGCCATCAATGCGTAGAACAATCCGAAGATAAGGCCGTTGACGAAGAGGTCGACCGCCAGCATGCGCAATGCTCAGCGTGACGACGTCAGGAACTGCCGGTGGGATGGCGCTGCGGCCGGCACGCACCGCGCGACGGCAAGCGGGCGCATGAAGGCCTTACTTCGGCTTTTGCAGCTTGCCGACGTCGAGCGGCTGCCCGGGGGCCTGGATCAGGCTCGATTTCGACACCGGCTGGTTCACTTCGGTGAACTGGTAGTTGACGTACGGAATGTCGACCCATTGCTGGAAGCCGATTCCGGGCTGGTGGCCGAACTGGAACGTTCCGCGCGTCCCCGAGAACTTCATCGACTGCAGCGCCTTGATGATGGCCTTGGGCTCGGTGCTCTTGGCTTCCTTGATGGCGTCGGCGATCAGCAGCAGCGAATCGGCTGCCTGGAAGATCAGGCGATTGGGCTCGTTCTTCGTGCGCTTGGTATATTCGGCCGCGACCTGCTTGCCGAGCGCCGGCATCGCCATCTGCGGATGGTAGAGCCCAAACGAAATCATGTATTTGCCGGCGTCCTTCACGTTCTGCCAGAAGTCGGGATAGTCGCCGATTCCCGCGCCATCGTAGAGCCACGTTTTGGTACTCGGCGCGACGCCCTGCTCGTAGAGCTGGTTCATGAGGATGTAGGCGGCAGGCGGCAACATCACGTTCACCACCATGTCCGGAGGATCGGCGCGCAACGCGAGCACGGCCGGCGTGAAGTCCTTGCCGGCGCGATCGAGCGTCTCGTACTTGAACTGCACCTGCGGCGCCTTCGCCTTGATCAGCTCGGCCATGAGCTTGGCCTGGCCGATGCCGTAGTCGGTGTTCTCGGCGAATGCGACGACGCGCTTCACGCCCATCGCGGCAATGGTCTCCGCCATCGCGGTCGAGACTCGCGTGTTGTAGTTTCCCGGATTGAAGACCTGCGGGTAACCCTTGGTACGCACGTCGTCCGACCAGCAATTGGTGTTGATGTACGGAACGTCGTAGCGGTGCGCAACCTCGATTTCGGCGAGGCACACGGAGCTCTGGTGGCCGCCGATGAGCGCGACGACCTTGTCCTTGGTGATCAGCTTTTCCGCCGCGGCCCGGCCCTTTTCCGGAATGCCCTGATTGTCTTCGTAGATCAGCTGGATCGGACGTCCGAGCACGCCGCCGCCGGCATTGATCATGTCCTTGACGATCTCGATGCCGTCCTTGACCTGGACTCCCTGCACGACCGAGCCGGGCGGCGACTGCGCGATGCTGACGCCGACGAGAATGGGATCTGCCGCCATGGCGGAAGCGGCGGTAAGGCCAGCGAACAGGGCAAGCCACGTAAACCGCTTCATTGGGAACCTTTTCAGGAAAGATGCAGGCGAATGCGGATGGGATATATACCACGACGTTCCTGCCCGATCTCATCTGGCCCGTTGCTCGAGCATTTGCGCTCGGGGCCGGTTACTCGCGCACGTCCTGGTCCGGCGTGGACGAAATCTTGTGAATCGTGAGATCGGCCCCGTTGAATTCCTCTTCGGCGTCGAGCCTCAAGCCCACGGTCGCTTTCAGCGCGCCGTAGACGATCGCTGCGCCGATGACGGCGACCAGGATGCCGAGGAGCGTTCCCGCGACCTGCGAACCGAATGACACACCGCCCATCCCGCCGAGCGCCTTCGCACCGAAGATGCCCGCCGCGATACCGCCCCAGGCGCCGCACACGCCGTGCAGCGGCCACACACCCAGCACGTCGTCGATCTTCAATCGATTCTGCGTATAGGTGAAGAGACCGACGAACAAAGCGCCCGCGAGGGCCCCGGTGACGAGCGCGCCGATCGGATGCATGACGTCCGAGCCCGCGCAGATGGCAACGAGTCCCGCGAGCGGCCCGTTGTGGACGAAGCCGGGGTCGTTGCGGCCGGCGACGAGCGCCGCGAGCGTGCCGCCGGCCATCGCCATCAGCGAATTGAGCGCGACCAGGCCGGAGATCTTGTCGAGCGTCTGTGCGCTCATGACGTTGAAGCCGAACCAGCCGACCGAAAGTATCCACGCGCCGAGCGCGAGAAACGGAATCGACGATGGCGGATGCGCGGTGATGCCGCCGTCGTTCGAGT
>JALYSS010000264.1 GCA_030854685.1 Pseudomonadota bacterium
CGGCGCGGCGACGCCGGCGTTGCGGATCGTGGTAATGCGAGTGTGGACACAAAACTTCCGATGGACACGGGGACCGCGCGGCGGCCCCCGTCCTCGAAGCTTCCGCCTCAGCCGGCGACTTCCTTGATGCGTGCGATCATTTCATCGACCGCCTTGTCGACCGGCACCTTTTCGTTGACGACACGATTCATCGCCTTTGCCCACACGTTCTCGTTGTTGAGGATCGTGAACTTGTAGTTTTTCGTGAATTCGAACGTGACCGTCCCCGCGTGGAACTGGTTGTACACCGACAAACGATGGCGATCGGCCTTCCAGAACGGCGATTCGGCCGCGACTTTCGTGACCGGGTACCAGCGGCCGAGCGAGCCTTCGACGTACGGCGTGAGGTTGTCCTCCTCGAGCAGGAACGCGACGAACTCCTTGGCGCGCTTCTTGTTCTTCGAATCGGCGAAGATGACGCCAGTCTTGACCGCCGCGCGGTAAGTGAACGCGCTGCCGTCCGGTTTCTTCGGAAAGCCCGAAGTGCGGATCAGCTCGTAGTAGTTCTTCTTCGCCTGCTCGCGCTCGGCCGCGCTGAGCGTCGCATTGTTGGCGTCGTCGAGCCACTTGGCGGCGATCGAGATCGTCGCGTTGTGCGTCATCACCGTGGTCTTGTTGTGGAACGCGACGTTGTTGTCCGGATCCTTCCACGACGTCGACGACGGCGGCGTGCAGCCCTTGAGGTACGGGTCGGTGTAGTCCTTGAGTGCGCCGATCAGACCCTGCTTCACCTTCGGATCATCGACAAGGAGCTTGCCGTTGTCATCGACAAGCTTGACGTTGTAGCCGTCCATGAACGTCAGGAACGAATAGAACGAGTCGCTCGAGTCGACGCCCATCGGAAACCCGGTGCCGTACACGCGCTTGCCGGAGGCCTTGCGGAGCGCGGGCTGCACCTTGTCGCACCAGAAATTCCAGTAATCGTGCCATCCGGTGGGGATGTCCGATTCCTTGAATCCCGCCTCGTTCAGCATGTCGATCCAGTACTCGATATGCATCGTCTGCTGCTTGAGCGGAAACGCGTAGTACGCCTTTTTCTTGGCCTTGTCGCTGTACAGGTAGGTCGTCTCGACGGTGTTGGGCAGGAACCGGCTCTTGATCGGAGTGATGACGTCCGAGATGTCCTCGAGCTTGCCGTCGAACGCCCACTTGCCGGTCACCTGGAAGTCGTAGACGTCCGAGAACGCGACGTCGGGCGGCGTGCCGGCGTCGAGGGCTGCGACCGACTTTGGAATCGTGTCCTGCACGGCGTATTGCGACAGCTCGACTTTCACGCCGGATTTCTGCTCGTATTTCTTGATCGCGGCGTAAAGCGCGTCGTCTTCGCTCTTGTAGAAGCCCTTGGTCCACCAGACGACGAGTTTCTCCTGTGCCGCGGCCGGTGCGGTCGCGCACAACATGCCGAGCGCGAGCAGCGTCGCGACGAACTTCGTGACCCACTTCATCAATGCCTCCCTTGAAGATTCACTGTCGATCCGGCGCTTCACGTGCGCGCCGAAAATCCGGTGCAGCGTACGGGCGACCCCCGAAAGTGTCAACCGAGGCCGCGGCCCGACTGCGTCACATCACGGCCCCCACGTACCACGGCACGAATTCGTTCTGGCCGTAGCCGTGTTGCTCGCTCTTCGTCGCGGTACCCGAGGCCGCGTCCAGCATCATTTGGAACAGCCGCTCGCCGATCTCTGCGACAGTGGCGTCGCCATCGACGATGTCGCCGCAATTGAGATCGATGTCCTCTTCCTGGCGCACCCACAACGCCGTATTCGTCGACAGCTTGAGCGACGGTGAGGGCGCGCAGCCATACGCCGATCCGCGTCCCGTCGTGAAGACGATCATGTTGGCGCCGCCGGCAACCTGGCCGGTGGCCGACACCGGGTCATAGCCCGGCGTGTCCATGTAGACGAAGCCCTTCGCCGTCACCGGCTGCGCATATTCGTAGACGTCGACGAGATTGGTCGTGCCGCCTTTCGCGACGGCGCCAAGCGATTTCTCGAGGATCGTCGTGAGTCCGCCCGCCTTGTTGCCCGGTGAAGGATTGTTGTTCATTTCGCCGCGCTCGCGCGCCGTGTAGTCCTCCCACCAGCGAATGCGCGACACCAGCTTTTCGCCGACATCGCGTGACACGGCGCGTCGCGTCAGCAGGTGCTCGGCGCCATAGATTTCCGGCGTCTCCGACAGGATCGCCGTACCGCCGTGCCGCACCAGCAGGTCGACCGCGGCGCCAAGCGCAGGGTTGGCCGTAATGCCGGAGTAACCATCCGAGCCTCCGCATTGCAGGCCCACGGTGAGATGCGACGCCGGCACGGGCTCACGCGTCACCTCGTTCGCATGCGGCAGCATTTGCTCGATCATCGAGACGCCGCGCGCGATCGATTTCGCCGTCCCGCCGGTGTCCTGGATCGAATACGTGCGCAGCAACGGACTTTCGCTCAGCTGTTGCGAACCCAGCAGCGCGCTGATCTGGTTCGCTTCGCAGCCGAGGCCCACGATCAGCACGCCGGCAAAGTTCGCGTGCTTCGCATAGCCGCCGAGCGTGCGGCGCAGGATCTGCATCCCCTCGCCCTGCGTGTCCATGCCGCAGCCCGAGCCATGCGTGAGCGCGACGACGCCATCGACGTTCGGAAACGCGGCGAGCCGCTCACGCGTGAACAGGCCGGCGATGCCACGCGCAACGGTCGCGGAGCAGTTCACCGTCGACAGGATGCCGATGTAGTTGCGCGTGGCGACCTTGCCGACGTTCGGTCCTTCGCGGCGCACGATGCCCATGAAGGTCGCGGCCGGATTGATGTAAGCAGTGGGCTTCATATCGACGCCGAACGCGTAATCGCGATCGAACGTACCCATCGCGAGGTTGTGAAGGTGAACGTGCTCGCCGGGCGAGATGTCGCGGCTCGCGAAGCCGATGATCTGGTTATAGCGGTGCACCGGCGAGCCCGCCGCGATCGCACGGGTGGAAACCTTGTGGCCCGGCGGAACGAGGCCGCTGATAGTGACGTTTTCGTCGATCAGCGTCGTGCCGCCGATCAGTTGCTGCCGAGCGATGACGACGTCGTCGGCGGGATGGAGGCGGATCGTCAGCGAGGAACGGGTAAGCATGGTGGTCCTTTGAAACGTCAACTCGCGACGAGCTGCACCTTGGTGCTGCGATTCTTGTCCGCCGCCGCGCGAAACGCATCGACCGCGTCGGCCAGCGGATATTGGCCGGACAACAGCGGTCGCACGTCGACCTTGCGCGAGGAAAGATAATCGACCGCCCAATCGAACTCGATGCCCCAGCGGAATGCGCCGCGCAGGTCGAGC
>JALYSS010000270.1 GCA_030854685.1 Pseudomonadota bacterium
AAGCAAAGGCGCGCGTTCGAACTGATTCAACAGCTCCGAATGTAGACAGAAAGCAGAACGCGCTTTTCATGCTAACCGCTTGCGGCACAACGAGAACTCGCTCTGCACATTCAGGAACTTCAGTTTAACGCAGCGCCTGCAGGAAATCGCCGAGCAGGTCGTCACGATCCTCGATGCCGACCGATACGCGAACGAGCGAATCGGCGATGCCCATTTCCGCACGTCGCGGCGCGCCCATTTCCCAGAAGATCGTCTGCGCGACCGGAATGGCCAGCGTCCGGTTGTCGCCGAGATTCGACGACAGCACGACGACACGCAACCGGTTCAGGAACCTGAGCAGGTCGAGCTCCGGTGCGAGCTCGAACGACAGCAGCGCGCCCGGTCCGCGGAACAATGCCTGCGCGCGCTGGTGTTGCGGGTGCGATGGCAAGCCGGGGAAATGGACGGCCGGGACCTTGGGGTGGCCGGCCAGGCTTTCGGCGAGCGCTTGCGCATTCGCGCATTGGCGATCCATCCGTAACGCCAGCGTCTCCGCACCCGCCGAGATGTGATGAGCCTGCTCGGGGGTCAGCGTCGCACCGCCGTCGCGCAAGCCCTTCTTGCGGATCTGCGTCACGCCCCACATCGCCGGCTTCTGCGTCTTGTAGCTGTCGGCGATGTTCGGAAAGCGCGTCCAGTCGAAGCGCCCGGTATCGGTGACTGCGCCGCCCAGCGCATTGCCATGGCCGCCGATGTACTTGGTGAGCGCATTGATGACGAGGCTTGCGTGGACGGTGGCCGGACGAAAGAGCCACGGCGAGGTCATCGTATTGTCGACGACGTAGATCAATCCGCGTTCGCGACACAGGTCGCCGATCCGCGCAAGATCCGCGACCTGCGTGCGCGGATTGGCGATGGTCTCGACAAAGACGAGCTTCGTCGCCGGCGTCAGCGCGCGCTCGACGTTCTCGACTTGCGTGGCGTCGACGAACGTGACAGGCGTGCCGTGATCCGCAAGTGTCGTGAGCAGGCTGTTCGTGTTGCCGAAAATGAACGTGCTCGCGACGACATGATCGCCGCCGCGAAGCAGCGACAGCAATATCGCCTCGATCGCTGCCATTCCCGTCGAAAAGCAGACGGTCGCAACTCCTTTCTCCATGGTGGTGACCTTCGCTTCCAGCGCGGCGGCGGTCGGGTTGCCCTGGCGGCCGTACACGTAACCCGATTGTCGGCCCTGGAACACCGCGATCAGGTCGGCTGCGTCCTTGTAGCCGTAAGCCACGGAAACGTGCAGCGGCTTGTGCAGCGCGCCATGCTCGATTGCCGCCTCGCGGTCGGAGTGGAGGATCGCGGTCGTGAAGCCGCGCTCGTGCCTGTTCTCGCTCATCGCAAAAATCCTTCGTGACCCCAGCCGGTAAAAGCAAAAAACCCGTCGGGCTTTCGCCAAACGGGTTTCGTGTGCCCCGCCCGATATCTTCGGGCTGGAGCGAACCTCGCTTTAGCGGTATTTGTTAAGCGCCCGCAAGCTGAAGCTCAAATCGGCGCGAACCGATTATACCACGTGTTGCCAATCGGTGTCGGAGGTGTGCGACATTGGGGTCAGCGACATTGGGGTCAGAGCTGTAAGTATTCGAACGTGATTTTCGAACGGTTCGTCGAATACTTACAACTCTGACCCCAATGACCACCTCCGACACCGATCAGCCCGCATTCGCGTCCGCGACGAGATCGGCCTCGGCTGCCCCGCGCGCCTGGTCACGCTCGACGGCGAGGTGGGACAGGTAATCCGGCGTGATGTCGCCGGTAATGTACTTGCCGTCGAAGCACGACGCCTCGAAATCCGTGAGCCGCGGATTGTCGTAGCGAACCGCGTGCTTCAGCGCCTCGAGCTCCTGGTATACGAGCAGATCGGCGCCGATCTCGACGGCGATTTCGGCCTCGGTGCGGCCCGTCGCCACCAGTTCTTCCTGATTCGGCATGTCGATGCCGTAAACGTTGGGAAAGCGCACCGGAGGACTCGCCGATGCGAAATACACTTTGCGCGCGCCGGCATCCCGCGCCATCTGCACGATCTCCCGCGACGTCGTCCCGCGCACGATCGAATCGTCGACGAGCAGCACGACCTTGTCCTTGAATTCCATGCCGATCGGATTGAGCTTCTGGCGCACACTCTTCTTGCGCAGCGCCTGCCCCGGCATGATGAACGTCCGACCGATGTAACGGTTCTTCACGAAGCCTTCGCGGTACGTCTTGCCGAGCGTGTTCGCGAGCTCGAGCGCGGAGGGGCGACTCGAATCGGGAATCGGGATCACGACGTCGATGTCCTGTGCCTCCGGGATGTCGCGGATTTTCCGCGCGAGCGCACCGCCCATCCGCAGCCGCGCCTCGTAGACCGATGTGCCGTCGATCACCGAATCGGGCCGCGCAAGATAGACGTATTCGAAGATGCAGGGGTTTAGCGAAGGATGCTCCGCGCATTGCCGCGCATGGAAGGCACTCGCCTGATCGACGAAGATCGCTTCGCCCGGCGCGACATCGCGCAATACCGAAAACCCGAGCGGCTCCAGCGCCACCGACTCGGACGCGACGAGATACTCGGGGCCACCCATCGACTGGTTCATGCCGACGATCAACGGCCGGATGCCGAAGGGATCGCGAAACGCAAGCATTCCGTAGCCCGCGATCATCGCCACGACCGCATAGGCCCCTCTGCAGCGGCGATGCACGCCGGCCACGGCGCGAAAGATCGCGTCCGGGTCGAGTCGATGATGCTGGGCCGCGCGCTCGAGCTCGAGTGCCAGCACGTTCAGCAGCACTTCGCTGTCGGAATTTGTGTTGACGTGGCGGAAATCGAGCTCCCACAGCTCGCGCTTCAGCGCTTCGCTGTTCGTCAGGTTGCCGTTGTGCCCGAGTGTCAGGCCGAACGGCGAATTCACATAGAACGGCTGCGATTCGAGGTCGGAGAACGCGGAACCCGCGGTCGGATAGCGGCAATGCGCGATGCCGGTCGTGCCTTGCAGCTCGCGCATGTTGCGCGTGCGGAAGACGTCGCGCACGTAGCCGGGACCCTTGTACGTATGGAAGATCGGCCCATCGCTCGTGACGATGCCGGCCGCATCCTGCCCGCGATGCTGAAGCAGCAACAGCCCGTCGTAGAGCAGCTGGTTGACCGGCGTATGCGCAACTGCGCCCAGGATGCCGCACATGTCAGTTCCTCAAACCTGTTGCGCGCCGGGCGAAATCTTCGGAGCGACGCCGCCAGGCGAATAATCGAGCCGGTCCGCGAGTTCCGGCGGCAGGTGCGGCCGCAGCGCGTACACACCGGCAACGAGCGGCGGAACGAATGCAGATCTCTGCCACCAGACGGTCTGCGGCAGCAGTGTCAGACCCGCGATGAACACGAACGCAAGCATGAACACGACACCGCGCGCGAAGCCGAAGATCAAGCCCAGAAAGCGATCGACGAAACCAAGGCCCGCGGCGCGCACCACCTTTGACAACGGCCATGCGATCAGCACACCGATCAGCAGCGCGACGATCAGGATCAGCACGAACGCAATCACGTAGCGGAGCGCGGGATGACCGGCGATATCGGGAAGCATCGCGCCGACGATCGGCGCGAAAGCGATCGCGAAGACAAGTCCAAGCACCCACGCAATCAACGCGATCACTTCGCGGATCACTCCGCGAACGAACGCAAAAAGCGTCGAGAGCCCGACGATGCACACGACCACCCAGTCGAACGAAGTCATGATTGCTGCTCAGCCGAACACCGCGGGCGAGCCGCGCTTCGGCGACCCTGACCCTATTTGACCGCGGCAACAATGCCGCTCTGGCCTTCGATCTTCAATTGGTCGCGGGCTGCGACGGCCGACTCGTGCGACGGATAAGGACCGACGCGCACGCGCCAGAGCGTGCCCTTGCTCGTCTTCAGAGGCTCCGTATATGCGGTGTATCCGGCCGCCTTCAAGCGGGCCGCCAATGCGTTCGCGCCCTTGTCGTCGGCGAAGGCCGCGAGTTGCACGGCAAAGCCCTCGTGCGGTGGCGTGCTGTTCGCTGGCGGAGCCGCCACCGCGACATTCACCGTCGCCTTCGCCGAAGGCGTGGCCGGTTTCCCGGTTTCGGCCGCGACCGGCGGCGCTCCCGACGGCCCCGGGGGACTCGCTACGCCCGTTTGCGCGGCGAGGTCGGTAATATGCGTGTCGTACTTCGATGGTCGATCAGTCGTCCCCGCCGTCGGCGATACGGTCGGCGCGCTTTCCTTCACGCCGTCGTCGGCCGGGGTCGCCTTCGGGCTCGCGGCGCCTTTCGCAGTATCCTTCGGCGGGTTTTCGTTCAACTGGTTGATGAACCTGCCGTCGTCGACCGGCGGAATCTTCACCGAAACGTCGTCGCCGAGCGGCTTCTGCTCGGTTTCGAGCAGCATCGGCACGACGACCGCGACGCCAAGCGCAAGGACGACCGCGCCCACCAGGCGACGGCGTGCGCGCCTCCGCAATTCGTCTACGTTGATGTCTGCGGGTTCTGGCATCGCGATGCGGTTTCGATTCACCGCCCGTTACGCGCCGCGGCAAGCGCCGCCGCGACGGTGAGAAACGAACCAAAGGCGGCGATTCTATCAGTCTCGTTCGCGTCGCTGCGCGCCGCATCGAACGCCTGCCCGATATCGTCGAACACGCGGATGGCGCGTTCGACGACACCACCGGCCGACAGCGCTGCTTCGATGCGCGCCGCCGACGCACCGCGTGGCCCGGCGAGCGGCGCGACATACCACGCGTCGATTCGTCGCGCGAGCGCCCGAACGACGCCGTCGATGTCCTTGTCCGCCAGCATGCCGAAGACCGCGAACGTGCGCGGAAAGAATCCCATCGTCGACAGCGCGTCGGACAGCACGCGCGCGGCTTGCGGATTGTGCGCGACATCGAGGACGATCGTCGGACGTCCGGGCAGCACCTGGAAGCGTCCTGGAAGCTCGACGTGCACGAGGCCTTCGCGCACCGCCCCCCCCGACACCGGCAGGCGTTCGCGCAATGCGTCGAGCGTGACAAGCGCAGTCGCCGCGTTGCCCAGTTGGTGCGCCCCGCGCAACGCGGGAAACGGCAGGCCGTAACGTCCGCCGCCCGGGCCTTCGTAGCGCCACTGCGTGCCCTGCACTGCGTACCGGTAGTCGCGCCCGATGCGCCATAGCGGCGCGCCGATCGCGGCGGCATGATCGAGCAGCGATTGCGGTGGATTCGGGTCTCCGCACACGGCGCGCTTTCCCGGACGGAAAATACCCGCTTTCTCACGCCCGATTGCCTCGCGCGTCGTGCCGAGATAGTCGACGTGATCGATGTCGATCGTCGTGACGACGGCAATATCGGCGTCGATGAGATTGACCGCGTCGAGGCGGCCGCCGAGTCCGACCTCGAGGATCAGCACGTCGAGCCGCGCTTCCGAGAAAAGGAGAAGTGCCGCGAGCGTGCTGAACTCGAAATACGTGATCGGCGTCGCCGCGACATCCACCCGGACAGGCTTGCGCGCGGCTTCCACCGTCTCGAACCCCGCGACCAATGCAGCGTCGCCCGCTTCCTCTCCGGCAATCCGCACGCGCTCGTTGAAGCGCAACAGATGCGGCGACGCATAGAGACCCGTGCGGAATCCCGCGCGCCGGTAGATCGTCTCCAGCATCGCGCACGTCGAGCCCTTCCCGTTGGTCCCCGCGACGGTGATCACCGGGCATTCGATGCGAATCGCCGAGCGGCCCGCCACGGCGGCGACGCGATCGAGTCCCATCGCGATCGCCTTCGGATGGAGCGTCTCGATGAAAGTAAGCCAGGCGGCCAGCGTACTGAGACGCGTCGGGTCTGTCACGTTCGAAATGCCGGATATCACCCGCGGATGTGGCGTGCCCGACGCGCCGCAGCGTCAGGCGGACGGCGCCGGCTGCCGAGTCAGCATTGCGAGCAGGCGCGCGAGTTCGTCGCGGAGACTCCGCCGGTCGACGATCATGTCGAGCGCGCCCTTGTCGATCAGGAATTCGGCGCGCTGGAAGCCTTCGGGCAGCTTTTCGCGCACCGTCTGCTCGATGACGCGCGGCCCGGCAAAGCCGATCAGCGCACCGGGCTCGGCGAGCACGAGGTCGGCAACAAACGCGAACGAGGCCGAGACGCCGCCCATCGTCGGGTCGGTGAGGATGGACACGAAAGGCAGCCGCGCCCGTGTGAGCTCCTGGAGAACGGCGGTGGTCTTCGCCATCTGGAACAACGAGTTGACACCTTCCTGCATGCGCGCGCCGCCGGACGCGGACACGCAGGCGAACGGCAGTTGATTCTCGCAGGCGACGCGCACGCCGCGAACGAATCGCTCGCCGACGACCGAGCCCATCGATCCGCCCATGAAATTGAACTCGAACACGGCGAGCACCAGCGGTACGCTCCGCACGCTGCCCTGCAACACGACGAGCGCGTCGGTTTCACCGGTCTCCTCGAGCGCAATTTCGAGACGCTCCGGATATTTCTTCGTGTCCTTGAACTTGAGACTGTCGATCGGCACCACTTCGAGCCCGATTTCGAAGCGTCCTTCGACATCGAGCAGCTGCTCGATGCGCTCCCGCGCCGTTACACGGTTGTGATAATTGCACTTGGGACACACCAACAGGTTCTTCTCGAGGTCGGTGCGATAGAGCGTCGCTTCGCACGACGCGCATTTGACCCAGAGACCCTCGGGTACCGGCGTCTTGCGCGCTCCCGGCGAGCTCTTGATGCGCGGCGGTAGCAGTTTCTGCAGCCAGGTCACTGGACCCCCACGCTTGCGGCCGCCTTGGCCAATAATACGGCCGCTGCGCTGCCCCCATTGGGGGTGCTATTCGCCTCGGCCTCATTGCACCGGACCGCCATCCGTTGCATCTCCGTGTCGGCCTCCATCCACGCTCGCGGACGCGCCCTTCGGGCCTTGGCTTCGCCCCGCTCGCGTGGGCGTCCTTGGGACGGCCCGGCGGCGCTCACTGGCCGCGTCCCGCGCGTTCGAGCGCACGAAGCTTGGCGTGCTTGAGAAAACTGGCGAATGCGCCGACGGCGATATGAGCGAAACCCGGGGC
>JALYSS010000274.1 GCA_030854685.1 Pseudomonadota bacterium
GAGCCGAAATACCTTTCGCGGCAGATGCGAAAAGTATTTCGGCTCTGACCCCATTTCTTTCTACGGGTATCATGCAATCGCGTCCGCGAATTACACTCCCGACACCGATTCTCCGATGGCCGGCCTCGATTCAAACACTCCGCTGCCGACCGAGATCAAGCTGCACCAGACCTCGCGCGTGCTCGAGCTCGTGTTCTCGAACGGGCGCCATTTCCGGCTGCCGTATGAATTCCTGCGCGCGCATTCGCCGTCCGCCGAAGTGCGCGGTCACGGGCCCGGCCAGGAGACGTTGCAGACGGGCAAGCGCGACGTAACCATCACGTCCGTCGAGCCCGTCGGCCACTATGCGCTGCGGCCGACGTTTTCGGACGGACACGGCACGGGCATTTACTCGTGGGACTATCTGTACGACCTCGGCGAGCGCCACGACGAGCTGTGGCGCCGCTATCTCGAACGTATTGCCGCCGCCGGCGCCAGCCGCGATCCGGCGGCGTGAGAACCGCCGAGCGAAGTCGATGACCGACCCGACCTACTTCGGCTACGAGCAGGTGTCTGCCGGCGAAAAGACGCGTCGCGTGCGCGGCGTTTTCGATTCGGTCGCACGCAAATACGACGTGATGAACGACCTCATGTCGGTGGGCCTGCATCGCGGCTGGAAGCGCTTCACCGTCGAACTGTCCGGCGTACGTCCCGGCGCTCGCGTGCTCGATTTGGCCGGAGGCACCGGCGACCTGGCGAAATTATTCGCGCAGCGCGTCGGTTCTTCGGGCATTGTCGTTCACACCGACATCAATGGCGCGATGCTCGGCGCCGGGCGCGACAAGCTGGTCGACCAGGGCATCGTATTGCCGACCGTGCAATGCAACGCGGAAGCGCTCCCGTTTCGCGACCGATTGTTCGATTGCGTTTCGATCGGCTTCGGCCTGCGCAACGTCACGCACAAGGAGCGCGCGCTCGCCGAGATGGCGCGCGTGCTGGTGCCGGGCGGCTTGGCGATGGTACTCGAATTCTCGCGCGTGACCGGCCCGCTCGCACCGGCCTACGATTGGTATAGCTTCAACATCCTGCCGCTGCTCGGACGGCTCGTCGTCAACGACGCTGCAAGCTATCGCTATCTCGCGGAGTCGATCCGCGTGCATCCGGACCAGGACGCGTTGAAGATGATGATGGAACGATCGGGCTTCGATCGCGTCGATTACTACAACCTCGCTGCTGGTGCCGTTGCGCTGCACGCCGGCCGCGTATATTAGGCGGACCGCGATCCATCCCGGAGGAAATCACCGTGAAACGCCTGCTTGTCATTGCCCTCGCTGCCGCCGCATCGTTCGCGATCGTGCATGCGGATTTCGCCGACGCCGCTCGCATGGGTGGCGGACGCAGTTTAGGGATGCAACGGAGCATCGTTCCGCCGGCGACGCGAACCGCGCCGTCGACCGGCAACTCGTTCTCCGGCCCCGCAGCCAATCCCGTGATGCCCGCTAACCCAGGCGCAACTTCGGTACGGCCGGCACCCGGCGCTGCGACGGCGGCAGGGGCGGCGTCGCGGTCGTCGCGCTGGCTTGGCCCCGTCGCGGGACTCGCCGCCGGACTCGGCCTCGCTGCACTCTTTTCGCACCTCGGACTTTCCGAAGGCTTCGGGAGCCTGCTGCTGATCGGGCTCCTCGTGATCGGCGCGATCGCGTTGCTGCGCGCATTCGCCGCGCGGCGCGCAAGCGAGACGCCCTACCAATATGCCGGCGCCGCAGCGCCGCGCACGTCGATTGAACCCGCGCGCGAAGCGACGATCGACCCCGCGTGGGGATCTCCTGCCGGTGCGACCGAGGACGCGCGACGTTATCCGCCGGAATTCGACGCTGCTGCATTCATCGCGCAGGCGAAGCAGCAATTTCGTCGGCTGCAGTCGGCGTACGATCGCAGCGACCGCGCGCTGCTCGCCGATGTGACTACGCCCGAAATGCAGGCGGAAATCGCACGCGATCTCGCCGCACGCGGCCGGCACGTCGCGACGGAGGTCGTGACGCTCGATGCCGACATTATCGAAGTCTTGCAGGAAGGCGATCGCTACATTGCGAGCGTTCGCTTCCACGGTGCGTTGCACGAAGACGGCAGCGCGACGCCGCAACCGTTCGAGGAACTCTGGCATCTCGTGAAACCGGTCGACGGCTCGTCGGGCTGGCTGCTCGCCGGTATCCAGCAGTACGCCTAGTACGACAGGTTGCCCGCGAAGGCCGGTGCATGGCGCTCACCAACGCCGCTGCCAATCGACTGCTCGAGCACGAGCCGTGGGCGCGCGAGCAGCTCGCCGCCTGCGCCGGACGCACGTTCATGCTTCGCGTCGGCCCGCTCACCACCGGCTTCCGCATCGATGATCAAGGACTGCTCGAGCATGCGCCGCTCGCCGGCGCAACACCCGATCTTGCGCTGACGCTGTCGCCGCTCGACGTTCCGGCGTTCCTCGCCGATCCGAAACGCTGGAGCGAATTGGTTACCCAGGAAGGCGACGAACCGCTGGGCAGCGTCCTCAGGGAACTCGCGCAGACATTTCCCTGGTTCGTCGAACGACTCTGCGCGCGATCGCTCGGGACGATCGTCGGCCTGCGGGTCGCCGACGCCGGCCGCAGGATCCTCGGCATGCCGGAATACGCCGCCACGCGCATCGCGGCAAACGTCGGAAGCTACGCGCGCGATGAAGCGCAGCTGCTCGCGCATCCGGCCGACATGCGCGCAATGGTCGACGAAACCGATTCACTCTCCGCACGCATCGATGGGCTCGACGCGCGGGTCGAAGCGTTGGCCGCGCGGCTCCCGACCGAGACCTCGTGACCTGCAGGCGCGCGAAAGCTCAGCGCAATCGCAGTTCCCGCTTCGTGCTTCGAGGACCGGTTCTCATCGACGGCACCGTACAATCCCGGCATGCGGCTGGGTCGGCTTCTCCGAATCTTCGTCGTCGCCCAGAGGCACGGTCTCGACGAGCTCGCGTTCGGCCATCCGCGGTTGCGCCCCTTGCGGCTCTTCGTTCATTACCTGCTGTTCTGGCGAAACCTGTCCGCGCCGCGCGGCGTCCGGCTGCGGCGCGCGCTCGAGGATCTCGGTCCGATCTTCATCAAATTCGGGCAGATGCTGTCGACGCGACGCGACCTTCTGCCGCCCGACATCGCTGACGAACTGGCGCTGCTGCAGGACCGCGTCCCGCCGTTCGCATCCGAACTCGTCGTCGCGACGATCGTCCGCGTCTTCGGTCGGCCACTCGATCAGGTCTTCAAGACGTTCGAACTGACGCCGGTCGCGAGCGCTTCGGTCGCGCAGGTGCATTTCGCCGAATTGCCCGA
>JALYSS010000287.1 GCA_030854685.1 Pseudomonadota bacterium
TCGCAATTCCGCGATCATGAGTGCCGTGACGGATTCGGTGACGGCGCGCCCGCTGATGGCGATCGGCGTCGCCGCCGTCGTCGGCTATGTGATCGGGCGCATCATGCGCAGCGGCGATTGACCAGCACTAGCGTTGCGCGGCGGCCGTATGCCCCACGGTGCCGTTTTCGCCCGCGTTGCCGCGCTTGATGCTCGACGCCCGGAGCCGGGAGCGTAATAGCAGTCGCTCCCTCCTCGCGGGCGTGCTCGGCGGTGCCGCCGTCCTGCTGGCCGCCGGTTGCGTCTCGGTCACCGCCGAACCGCGTGCAGTACTGACCCGCGACGATGGCTCTGTCTACGTGCAGATGCTCGAATGCCCGCACGCAGTCGCGCACGCCGTGAACCTGCACTCGCTTCCCGCGCGCGGCGGACTCGATTCCGGCGCGATCCGCGTCGTCAGCTGGAACATACACAAGCAGTCCGACCCCGGCTGGCAGCGCGATCTGCGCGCGTTCACGGCCGGCAACGACATCATCCTGCTGCAGGAGACGGTCCTCGACCGGCCGCTGCGCGACCTCATCGACGGCGAAGGCTTGCGCTGGGTAATGGCGAGCTCGTTCCTCCGGTCCGGAACCGACATCGGCGTGCTTACCGCGTCGCGTGTTCCGCCCACGTCCAGCTGCACGGAGCGCGTCGTCGAGCCGCTGCTTCGCCTTCCCAAGTCGGCGATCATCAGCTGGTTTCCGCTGAAGGGACGTGGTGGCGCGCTCGCGGTCGTCAACGTGCACGCGATCAACTTTTCGCTATCGCTCGGCGCGTATCGCGCGCAGTTCCGGGCGCTCGGCGACGCGCTCGCCGGCTATGAAGGTCCGCTGATCCTTGCCGGCGACCTCAACACCTGGACGGCTGCGCGCAGCCAGGCGGTTCGCGACGTCGCGAAGCGGCTGGGATTGACCGAGGTGCGGTTCGCGAACGACCGGCGCAGCAAGTTCTTCGGGCACGAGCTCGACCACATCTACACACGCGACCTCGCACTTATCTCGTCCAGGACGATGGTCGTCAGGTCATCGGATCACAATCCCGTCGAAGCCACATTGCGCGTCACGCGTTGACTGCTGCCTTCCGGCCGCGGCGCTCGTGCGCTACCGAAGCGCGTTCGAGACGACCTTGTCCCAGGTAAGCGTCAGCGTATTGACGTCGCGACGCGATGCATCGACGCCGAATTGCGCGGCCGGCACGACCAGCCTGAAGCCGCCGGCGGTGGTGCGCTCGACGTCGACGATGAGCGTGAGCTTGAGCGACGTCAGGCGTACGCACGGTTCCGCGGCACTCGAGCGCATGAAACCGTCGAGCGCGGCATTGACGCTCGCTGCGACCGCGCCGCCTGCATCCGGCGCTTCGCCAATCTCGTACAGACGCGCCGGTCCCGTGACGTCGAGCTTCAGCGCCATTTCCTGCGTCCATTTGCGCGTGCTCGACGCCGAGCCAAACGGTGCAAGTCCGGTGCCGGCGAGCGGCAACGCGACCAGCCGGATCTGGCCGTCCACGTTTGCTTCGCCGATGCGCTGCAGGTCGAGCGCGATCGTCGCGTTGCGCAGGTCGACTTCTCGCGGCTCGGCCGTCCCGCACGCCGCACTCGTGCTGCGAATGCGCCAATGCACGGTGCGCAGCTCGCCCTTGAGATCGTCGAAGAACTCGGACAGCGGCTTGCCGTTCATACCAGAGGCCGCCGGTCCCAGGCTCGCGCACGCCGTACACGCGAGTGCTGCGAGTGCAGCACACGCGGCCTTCATCGGGCGCGCCTCGCGGTGATCGACTGGTCGCGGAGCTCGGCGACCAGCGCGCGGAGCGCCGGGTCGGCGATTGGTTCGCGAACGGTGACCGTCTTGCATTGCGCTCCGTCGTCGATCGCGATCGTGTACGCGCGGGTGTCGGGGCCGCCGGCGTGCGGATCGGCCTGCGGCGGCAACGCGAAGAAATCAGCGCGCCGGACGAGATCGCGCAGGCGCTCGTTCTGGTGCGGCGGCAACGCATCGCAGTGAATCGTCACCGGCTTGGCGAGCCCAGGGAAGGCCGCGAGGCCACCGTCGACTCGAAAATCGATCCGCAAGGATGGCTCCGCAGGCACGTTAGCCGGCACTCCTGATGCCGACCTCGTCCCACGCGGCGGCAACCGCCTGGCGCTCGGCCGTCCCGAAGAAATGCGCGGCATTCAGCACCGTATAGCGGGCGAACTGCCGGAACGTGGCCGTCGGCTTGAGACGCTTGTCCCGCAGCGTCTCGTACCAGATGCGGCCCGCTTTTTCCCAGGCGTATCCACCCAATGTCGTCGCCACCAGATAGAACGCATGATTGGGAATGCCGGAGTTCGTATGCACGCCGCCGTTGTCGGCGGAGGTGCGGACGTAGCCGTCCATCGTCGCGGGCTGCGGGTCGCGGCCGAGCACCGGGTCGTCGAAGGCGCTCCCCGGCGCTTTCATCGACCGCAGCGCAACGCCATGAACATTTGACGTGAACAGTCCCTCGCCGATCAGCCAGTCGGCATTGACAACACTTTGCCTCCGCGCATATTGCTTGACGAGCGACCCGAACACGTCGGAAATCGATTCGTTCAGCGCGCCTGCCTGGCCGAGGTAAACGAGGCGCGCCTCGTCACCCGTCACGCCATGCGTCAGCTCGTGCGCGATGACATCGAGCGAGATGGTGAAGCGGTTGAAGAGATCCCCGTCGCCGTCGCCGAACACCATCTGCTGGCCGTTCCAGAACGCGTTGTCGTAACGCCGCCCGTAGTGCACGGTCGCGTCGAGATGCAGGCCTTCGTCATCAATGGAGTTGCGGTCATAGACATCCGCGAAGAAATCGAACGTTGCGCCGAGTCCGTCGTAGGCCTCGTTGGCTTCCACGTCGGTGACCGGGGCGCTGCCCTCCGCGCGCATGGGCCGCCCCGGCAGCGTTTCATGACCTTGCGCGTTGTAAACGGTGCGCTGCTTGCCCGCCGTCGGAACACCGAGCAGTCCGCGGTGCGCGCCGGATTCGAGCAGCTCGTAAGTGGCGCGGCCAAGTCGCAGCGTGTTATCCACCGCGAGCGTCTCGAGCGCAGCCTCGCGCTGCCCGCGGGTGCCATAAAGCGCGATCCGCCGCAGCAACTCGGGTGGGAGAATGGAACAACCCCGACGGCAGGCGTGCGCGCGACTCATGGCCGGTCTCTTCGAAGCGAGCGAACGGGCGGACCGCGACTGGGGCGGCGGCGCCGTTTTACCACGCAATGCGCGTCAGGGGAACAGCCGCACGGACGTGCCCCGCAACCGGGCAAAGGTGCGGCCCGGCACGGGCCACTGCCAGCCGAGCTTCAGGACGGCGGAAAGAATCGCCGAACCCGGCAATTTTTTCCGGACCGCCGACGGCGGTCTTACCGCACACCGGAGCGCGCGACGCCGCGGAAAATCCGTCAGGCCGCCGGGCGTTGACCGCGAAAAATCGGCGTCACCTTCGCGGCGGAGTCCACGTCATCTCGCGGAGATGCCTGCGATTGCCGGCGGGATTCGCGCCGGATACGCGCAAATGTCTTGCGCAGATCGGTGTTGGCGCTGGACGTGTAACGGAAAGTAGGGTCGAGGATCGATTTCATGCGCACCTCCATGCGCTCGGTTGGTAACGATCGCAGCGATCGCAACCGACAAACGGCGCGTCATGCTTGGATCGGCAACAATAACGATGTTGCAAGAACTTTGCCAGCTGCAGGCGCTTTCGAGCGCCACAGAATGACGCGCTCGATCGTGTCGCGACGCGCGACAATGCGCGTGTCAAGCGCATCGACACTTTGCGCGCGTCGTCGTTCGCATGTCAACGCGACGAACGGCGGATGCCGCCGCGCCAAAAGCGCAACAACAGATAGCCGCCGATCATTCCGCCGAGGTGCGCGAAGTGGGCAACGCCTTGCTGCGAGCCGGTCACGCCCAGAAACAACTCGAGCACCGCATAGACGACAACAAAGACACGCGCGGGCATCGGAATCGGCGGGAACAGCAGCATCACGCGGTTGTGCGGGAAATACATGCCGTACGCAAGCAGCAATCCAAACACGCCACCGGAAGCGCCGATCGTCGGATAGATCGCGCCGGCGAGCATCGCGACGACCAGTTGCGTGATCGCGGCCGAGACCACCGACACGAAATAGAAGATCAGGTAGCGGCGGGTGCCGAACACGCGCTCGACCGCGCCGCCGAACATGTACAGCGCGAACATGTTGAATCCGAGGTGCAGCAGGCTGCCGTGCAGGAACGCGTAAGTCACGAGTTGCCACGGCGCGAACGACGCTCCGGCGTTCATGCTCGACGTCGCAAGCGGCCACAGCGCGAACGGAACGATGAGCTGCGGCGCGATCCCCTGCAGCAGGAAAACGGCGACGTTGGCGATGATCAGCGCGGTGGTGACGGGAGGCATGGCGGTTCGGGAAAAGGGGGACGGCGGCGTGGAACGCCATCCGCCGCCGATGGTAGGTGGGGGCGGCGGCGAGGAGGCGCAAGCGTAACAAACGCTTCGGAACACGGCGCGAACGATGCACGAAGTCGTGTGCGTGCACGCGTACCAGCGCGCGCTCGACAACGCGCGGTTCACGGCCAACGGATGGGTCAACTCGGCGTGATGCCGGATGGCGCTTGTGGCGCGCCGACTATTGGCCGTGGTCTCGCGGGAATTCCTCGGCGCATTGCGGCAGTTGCGCCACCGCGCCGTCGCAATACCGGATGCGTGCGCGCTGCTCGCACGCGATCCTCGGGAAAAACGTTTTTTCGCCGCAGTGAGCGAGTGCATCCGAGTATGCAAGCACGCGATCGTAGGTGGCGGGCGCGTCGCTCGACGCAACGGTCGTAACCGCCGTCGTGCGCGGCGGCACCTCACGCACCGGCGAAAGAGGTTGTCCGGACGGATTGCGTTGTCGGCGAGCATTTTCCGCGGTCGAGGTCGGTCGAATCGACCGCGTCACGCGATGAGGTGATGACGTCCGCGGCGAATCGTCCGCGGACGACGCTGGCGTACGTGGCTCCGATAGTGCCGGCGCGCCCGCCTGCGCCGCGCGCGCATCTTCAACCGGTGCGTTTCCTGTTGCGTGACCCGAGACCGGCATGAACGACCGCGCGTGCACGCGACTGATGTCGCGGTCGAGCATCACCGAACCCGGCGTGACGGCGGCGCTCGAGCGCTGCGCCACGTGCAGCGCCGCCGCGCCGGCGAGGCCGATCGTGAACGCGAACGCGATCACCGGTCCCCGCGAGCGCAGCCGCGCGAGGCGTCCTGCGCCGTCACCGGTGCCCGC
>JALYSS010000053.1 GCA_030854685.1 Pseudomonadota bacterium
GGTGCGGGGCCGTATGCGTGGGCGCACTGACGCGATGGAGCATCGACCATGATGTTGATCCCCTGTCCGTGGTGCGGACCGCGTAACCAGATCGAGTTCACGTACGGCGGCGACGCTGCGATTCGGCGCCCCCCGCCGGACGCGTCTGAATCCGCCTGGGTCGACTACGTCTATCTGCGCGACAACCCGTGCGGCCCGATGGACGAGCTCTGGTACCACGGCGCCGGTTGTCGCAGCTGGATCAAGGTCAGGCGTAACACACTCACGCACGACATTCTCGCGACCGCGCCGGCCGATCAGCCGCTCGATGGAGATCGTCCGTGACGCAGCCATGGCGTCTTGCGAGCGGCGGCGTGATCGATCGTTCGCATCCCCTTGCGTTCGAGTACGACGGCACACGTTACGAAGGTTACGCGGGCGACACGCTCGCCTCGGCGCTTCTCGCCAACGGTGTGCATCTGGTGGGACGCAGCTTCAAGTATCACCGGCCGCGCGGCGTCTATAGCGCCGGCGCCGAGGAACCAGGCGCGCTCGTCCAACTCGCCCGCGGAGCGCGCAGCGAACCCAACACGCGCGCGACGATGCTCGAGCTGTACGAGGGCCTCGTCGCGAGCAGCCAGAACTGCTGGCCATCGGTGCGCTTCGACGCCGGCGCCATCGCCGACGTGATGTCGCCGCTGCTCCCAGCCGGCTTCTACTACAAGACATTCATGTGGCCACCGACCTGGTGGCTCAGGTACGAGCACGTGATCCGTCACGCGGCTGGCATGGGTCGCGCTCCCGATGCGCCCGACCCCGATCATTACGAGCATCAGTACGCGCATTGCGACGTGCTCGTGATCGGTGGCGGTCCGGCAGGATTGGCCGCGGCGCGTGCGGCGGCGAGGGCGGGTGCTCGAGTCATCGTGTGCCAGCAGTCGGCACGCCATGGGGGCAGCCTTCTCGGAACCGATGCGACAATTGGCACTCGACGAGCCAGCGACTGGGTCGACGAGACGCTCGCCGAACTCGCCGCGCGACCGGACGTTGCGCTGCTTTCGCGCACGACGGCATTCGGTTACTACGACGGCAATCTCGTCGGCGCACTCGAACGTGTCACCGATCATTTGCCGGCGGCGCCTGTGGATCTCCCGCGCCAGCGCATGTGGATGATTCGCGCGAAGGCCGTCGTGCTCGCGAGCGGCGCGATCGAGCGCGGTGTCGCCTACGCGAACAACGACCTGCCCGGCACGATGCTCGCCGGTGCTGCGTTCACGTACGCCAGGCGCTACGGCGTGCGGCTCGGCACCCGGGCGGTCGTCTTTACCAACAACGACGGCGCGTATGCGGCGGCACTCGCATTGAGCGAATCCGGTGTTGCGATCGCGGCAATCGTCGATGCCCGATCCGAGTCGCAACTTGGCGGTGCGCTACCGACACGAGCGCGCGACGCGGGCCTGGCGTTGCTGCCGGCTTCCGTCATTGCGCACGCGCGCGGGAGCTTGCGTGTCTCCGGTGTCGATGTCGTGCCGCGTGCTGGCGGCGCGTCGAAGTCGTTCGATTGCGATGTCGTCGCGGTGTCGGGTGGCTACAGCCCGACGGTGCACCTGTTTTCGCAGGCGCGCGGCACGTTGCGCTACGACGAGACAACGGCAAGCTTCGTGCCGGATAAATCGCCGATGTCAATGGTGGCAGCAGGCGCCGTGCAGGGACGGTTTGGGCTTGGCGCGGCCGTTGCGGAAGGGGAAGCGGCTGCGAATGAAGCGCTGGCGCGCGCAGGTCTTGCCGCGCGTTCGGCACCCGTATCACCGGTGGGTAGCGACCAGCGCATGGCGGTCGAGCCGCTCTGGGCCGTTCCCGCAGGTCGCAAAGGCGCGAAGTGTTTCGTCGATCTGCAGAACGACGTGACCGTCCGCGACATCGGCGTGGCGAAGCGTGAGGGCTATCGAGCGGTCGAGCACCTCAAGCGCTACACCACACTCGGCATGGGCACCGACCAGGGCAAGACGAGCAACGTCATCGGGCTCGCGCTGATGGCTGAAGCGCTCGGCGTATCGATTCCGCAGATCGGCACGACGACGTTTCGCCCGCCTTACACGCCGATCACGCTCGGCGCGCTTCCCGGGCATTCGCATGGCCAGCACGTCGAGCCGACGCGCTACACGGCGATGCACGCGTGGCACGTGGAGCAGGGCGCACGCTTCGTCAACGCCGGACTGTGGAAGCGCGCGCACTCGTACCCGCGCGCCGGCGAATCGGAAGACGACGCCGCGAATCGCGAGGCGCGCAACGTCCGCAAGAACGTCGGCGTCGTCGACGTGTCGACGCTTGGCAAGATCGAGCTACAGGGGCACGACGTCGCCGAATTCCTGAATCGGATCTACATCAACCGCTGGGATACGCTGCAGGTAGGCCGCTGCCGGTACGGCGTCATGCTGCGCGAGGACGGCATCGCGCGCGACGACGGCACGACGTCGCGGCTCGACACGACGCACTACCTGATGACGACGACCACCGCAAACGCCGTCGCCATCATGCAGACCATCGAGCGCCTGCTGCAGGTCGACTGGCCGGAGCTCGACGTCTACGCCACGTCGGTGACCGAGCAATGGGCAGCCGCCGCGGTGTCTGGTCCCGGGTCGCGGCAGGTGCTCGCGAAACTCGTCGACATCGACGTCGGCAACGATGCGTTTCCGTTTCTCGCCGTCGGCACGGGTCAGCTGCGCACGGCGGCTGGACGAATTCCTGCGCGCCTTTTCCGGATGAGTTATTCGGGCGAGCTGGCCTATGAGATCCATGCGCCGGCCGATCGCGGCCGCGCGATGTGGGAAGCGGTGCTCGAAGCGGGGCAGCCGTTCGGCATCATGCCGTACGGCACCGAGGCCATGAACACGCTCCGCGTCGAGAAGGGCCACGTCACGATCGGCTCCGAGATCGACGGGCGCACGACGGCCGGCGATCTCGGCATGGGAAAGCTCGTCAATCCGAACAAGTGGTGCATCGGCAAGCCGCTCCTCGCCCGTTCCGCGTTGAACGCTCCCGATCGGTGGCAACTCGTCGGACTCACGGCGCAAGGCGGCGCACCAATTCCACGCGGCGCGAAGATCGTCGCCGATCCCGATCACGCATTACCCAATCCGATGCTCGGGCACGTGACGTCGTGGTGTTTCAGTCCACATGTCGATGCGTGGATCGCGCTAGCGCTCGTGTCGGGCGGGCGTGCGCGCCACGGTGAAACGCTGTGGGCAGTATCGCCGCTGGCCGGTGCGAAGGTGCAGGTCAAGGTCGGGCCGTCGTGCTTCATCGATCCGAATGGGGAGCGGTTGCGTGTCTGACGTCCTGCACGTGACCGTCGGCAAGTCGTCGGAGGGTGAGGCGGCGGTCGCCCTCGCCGAAGTCCCGCTGGCCGTCGCATGGAACATTCGCGGCGATCACGCGCGTCCGACGTTCGTCGCCGAAGCTGAACGCTTGCTCGGATTGCCGTTGCCGCTGCCATCGAACGCCAGCGTGCGCCGTCAAGGAAGCGCATTGCTGTGGCTCGGCCCGCGCTCGTGGCTTTTCGTTGCCGGCCCGGATTCCCCGCGCAACGATTTCGACGACACGCGGCGACTGCTGATTGACGCGGGCGGCGCGTTGTTCGACGTTTCCGCGAGCTACGTCGCGTGGTCGATATCGGGCACGGCCGCCGCGCGCGTGCTCAATCGAAGCTGTCCGCTCGACCTGCATCCGAGCGCGTTCCCCGGCGGTCGTTGCGCGCAGAGCATGCTCGGCCACGTCAACGCAGTGTTCTACAAGCCCGACGAGCGGCCGACGTTCATCGTCATGGTGGCCCGCAGTCTTGCGCCCGATGCCTGGCGTGAGCTGTGCGCATCGGCGTCGACCGACCGGTCTCGACATGAGTAATCCCTCCACCAGATCGCTCGTCTCCGGCGCCGTAGCGTCCGTGCCGCCGGCCTCAGCGGATCCGCAGCGTCGGCTACCAGATCCGCCTGACGCCATACTTGCGGAATACGGAATCGGCAGACACGATCGCGCAGCGCTCCTCGATCGCCTGCGCTGCGAGCAGACGATCGAATGGATCGCGGTGGTGGAAGGGGAGCGCTGCGACTCTCGCGACGTGGCGGAAGTCGATCGCGAGCTGGCGAAACGCGTTGGTGGCAAGCTGTTCGGGAATGAAGCGCTCGAAGGTAGCCGGCAGGCGGAGCTTCCCCAAACTCTGCTTGATCGCCATTTCCCAACAGCTCGCGAGACTCAGCAGGCACTCGTTGTCCGGGTTGCCGATTGCGCTGCGCGCGTTGCTCGATAACGCCTTCTCATCGCCGATCCACCAGAGAAACGCGTGCGTGTCGAGCAGCACCAGCATCAGACGTAATCCTCGAAATCCGCTGGCGTCGCATCGAAGTCCGGCGCCATCCAGATCTGTCCTTTGGCGGATCCCGGCTTGCGAGCCTTTCCGGGCACTGTCAATGGGACCAGCCTGGCGACGGGCTTGTTGTCCTTGGCGACGAGGTCGCGCGTTCGAGCAGCACTGCAGAGTCGTTCAGCTGCCGAGTCTGTCCGCGAGTTCCACGATGCTGGACGCCGACACGTCGACCGGCGCGCCCGCCGCGGATTCGCCGCGCCCCGAACCGAATTCGGCGGGCCGTGCGACGAACGCCGTGCGCAGACCGACGCTGGCCGCCGCGATAAGATCCGAGGTGTGCGCCGCCACCATCATCGTCTCGTTCGGCGCGCAGTCGAACGCCTCGGCGGCGGTGAGGTATACGACGGGCTTCGGCTTGTAGTCGCGCGCAATTTCGGCACCGAGGATCGCGTCCCACGGGAATCCGTTGCGGCGCGCGAGGTCCACCATCAGGGAAATGTTGCCGTTCGAGCACGGCGCGAGTCGGTACTTCGCGCGCAGGCGCTCGAGTCCTGGCGTCACGTCCGGCCACGCATCGAGCCGGTGCCAGGCGCGGTTCAAGTGCACGCGCGTCGGTTCGTCGATCCGGTCGAGACCGAACTCGCGCAGGATCACGTCGAGGTTGCGTCGATGCAGGACGTCGAGCTTGCTGAACGGAAGCCGGCCGCTGCGCACTTCTGCCATCGCGGGCTGATATTGGCCGCGCCATGCGTCCGCGAACGACAGCCAGTCGATTGCAACGCCAAGCGGGGAGAGCACCGCTTGCGCTTCCCTCGCGATCGAGCTGCGCCAGTCGACCAGCGTGCCGAAGACATCGAACAGGAGCGCCTTGACGCTCGACGGCGCGTGGTCTTGCTCGTTATCCCGCTTAGTTATCATTGATTGCAGCTCCTGACAGTCGCTGACAGTCGGCTTCTCGGTCACGCCACGATCATGTGAAATAGTATGGTCGAATTGAAGCCAACGGCCCGAACGCAGTAATACTCTCGATTTTCCGGCATGATCCCTGACCACCGCGTGATGGAACGGCGTTGAGCGAGGCCGCCCCGCTGACCACGAGTCGCGCCGCGGATTCGCCGTGGAGCCCGCTTTCAAACGCGCTCTTCCGCAGCCTGTGGATCGCGACGATCGTATCGAACGTCGGGACGTGGATGCAGGACGTGGGAGCCGGCTGGCTGATGACCTCGCTCTCGTCCTCGCCGTCGCTGGTCGCGCTGGTGGAGGCGGCCGACAGCTTTCCGATGATGCTGCTCGCGTTGCCCGCCGGGGCGCTCGCGGACATCGTCGATCGCAGGCGGCTGCTGATCGCGGTCCAGGTCTACTTGTTGATCGTCGCGGGCACCCTCGGCGTGCTGACACTGCTCGGCATCACGACCGCCTGGCTACTGCTCGGATTTACGTTTGCGCTCGGCGTCGGCGCCGCGATGATGCTGCCTGCATGGTCGGCAATCGTCCCGGACCTGGTGCGAACCGATGAATTGTCCGCGGCCGTCGCATTGAACAGCATCGCCATCAATGCTTCACGGGCGATCGGGCCTGCCGTCGCCGGCTTTTTGGTGGCGGCCGTCGGTCCCTGGCTGGTGTTCATCCTGAACGCGCTTTCGTACTTCGGCATACTCGTCGTGCTCGTGCGATGGCGGCGCGAGCACCGCAAGAGCACGCTGCCCGCCGAGCGGTTCATGAGCGCGCTGCGCGTTGGCCTGCGTTTTGTCATGCACGCACGTTCGCTGCAAATCGTCCTGATCCGCGGAAGCGCATTCTTCATATTCGCGAGCGCCACCTGGTCGCTGTTCCCGCTTGTCGTGCGGCGCGAGTTGGCGCAGGGTCCGGAGATCTACGGGCTGCTGCTCACCTGTATCGGCACCGGCGCAGTGTCGGGCGCCGTGCTCCTGCCGCGGATACGGAGAATGCTTTCGCGCGATGCGCTCATCGCGGGGTCGAGCGTGCTCTACGCGCTTGCGGCACTCGCGCTCGCGCATGTGCACAGCATCGGCCTCCTCGCCGTGGCGATGCTCGCGACCGGCGTCGCGTGGATCTCGATACTTTCCGCGCTGCAGGTCTCGGCACAGTTGACATTACCCCCGTGGGTACGGGCGCGCGGACTCGCTGCGTTCGTCGTCGTGTTCATGGGCGGGATGGCGCTCGGCAGCATCCTGTGGGGACAGGTCGCGACGCATGTCGGCATTCCCGCGGCGTTGACGGTGGCCGCCACCGGGATGATCGTTGCCATTGCGCTGACCTGGAAATTCAAGCTCGGCGATCATCAGGTGCTCGACTTCACGCCGACGATGGATTGGCCACTGCCCCTGCTCGCCGAAGCGCCCGAGCCGGACAGCGGGCCGGTGCTCGTGACGATCGAATATCGCGTCCCGCTGGAAAACCGCGCGGATTTCGTGTCGGCCATGCAGCACCTGCGTCAGATGCGCCGCCGCAACGGCGCTTATTTCTGGCAGCTCTTCCACGATTCCGAGGATCCGATGCGCCATATCGAATGCTTCATGGACGAGTCGTGGCTCGAGCATTTGCGCCAGCACGAACGGGTGAGCGTTGCCGATCGGGAGATCCAGCAACGCGCGAAACGTTACCTGGTCGAGGGTACATCGACGAAGTCGTTCCACTGGCTCGCCGATCGTGATTCCGGCGCATCGGGACCCTGAGAGCACCACGTTAGAATGGCACAGTTGGAACGCGTCCCTGATGGAGCAGCGTCATGCAATTCGAAGAGAAGAACGTATTCGGCGGCCCGCTCGCGCCGTGCTCCACGTCCCCGCGCACGGGGTTCTATCGCGATGGCTGCTGCAACACCGGTTCGGAGGATGTCGGCATGCACGTCGTCTGTGCGCGCATGACGCGCGAGTTCCTCGCATTCGAACGCGAGCGCGGCAACGATCTCGTCACGCCTGTTCCTGAAGCGGGTTTTCCGGGGCTGAAGCCTGGTGACCGCTGGTGCGTGTGCGCGGCGCGCTGGCGTGCGGCATTCGAGGCGGGCATCGCGCCACCCGTCGTGCTGGCAGCGACGCACGAGGAAACGCTGGCGGTCATTCCGCTGGACGACTTGCGCCGGCACGCGCTCGACCTGCATTGAAAGCGATGCGCGGCGACGCTCGCACAACGTTACGGCACGCGAGGAGACGACAACATGCACGAAATCCTTCCCGACATCTTCACGTGGTCGTGGTTCTCGGAACCGCACGGCTACAACTTCAACGGCTATCTGATCCGTCACGCGGAAGGCAATCTCTGCGTCGACCCGGTCCAGCCCGGTGATCGGGATATCGAGGAAATCGAGCGGATCGGCGTCGCGAAAATACTGCTCACCAATCGCAACCATTCGCGCGCATCGAACACCGTGCGTGAGCGTACCGGCGCACCGATTTTCATCCACGCGGATGACGCTCCCCATGCGCGAAGCCAAGGCACCGTCGACGATGGGCAGCTGCGGATCGGCGAGAGGCTCGGCCCCCTCGTCGTGGTGGCGGCCCCCGGCAAATCACCCGGAGAGGTCGTTCTTCACTGGCCCGAGCGGCGACTGCTCGTCGTCGGCGATGCGGTGATCGGGAATCCGCCCGGACAGTGCGCGCTGCTGCGCGAAAAGGTGATGGACGATCCGCCGCGGCTGCGCAGCAGCGTGCGAAGTCTGCTCGATCTCGACTTCGACGCCCTCCTGTTTGGCGATGGGTCGCCGATTCTCCACGGTGCGAAGGCACGGCTCGCGGAGCTCGTCGAAACGTTCCCGAAATAGCTCAGGATGCTCAAGCTGCGTTACATCTGCCGGCTGTTCGCGAAAGAGCTGGTGTTGAAGAACTTCATCGGCATCCCGAAGGAGCAATTGCTCGAGCGGCTGCTCGAGCTCACGTTGTACCGAGGAGAATCTGCGGTAGCGCGGGCGACAATCATTTCGTTTTGACACCGGATCGTTACGGTTCCTGGCGATCGCTGAGTAATCGATCGAGCGCATCCGGCCGGTCAGCGGAGGTGTCCGGGCCGCCTCCCGGTTGCGTCACGGATACCGGATCACTCGCCGGAAAGGTTGCGGCCAACGACTGGTCCAACAGGTTTTCACGAGCCTTGTCGTTCCCATGGCCTCCTGAATCTTGAATGGTTTGAGCGACCGCTGTGCGCCGCTCCGGGGAAGTGTTTTCGGGCATCATTGCTCTCCGATGATGAAGGTTGCGGCGAATGTGGATAAGCCGTACGGACGGAACATCTTCGTTTCCAGGCGGCTTCCAGCAGTCGGCCTCTGCGCATTCAGGCCGCGAGCGAAATCGCCGCTTGGTGCCTATTTCACCAGCGTCACCGGAATATCGGCGAGACCGATCACTTGCCGCGCGATGGAGCCGAGAATTTCGCCGGTCGATCCCATGCCGCGCGTGCTCATCACGATCGCATCGCAGTTCATGGTTTTCGCGTACTCGGCGATCACCAGCGGCACGTAGCCCTTGCGCACTTCGCTCGTGCAAGGAACATCGGCCTGCTCGAGCAGCGACTGCGCCGCTGCAAGTGCATGCTTCCCCGAGTCGCGCAAATCCCTGGTGGCGCTGCCCGGCCCGCCGAGCGCGTGTTCCGGCACACCGTCGGAAACTTCCACGTGCAGGAGCCTGATCTCGACCGGCGCGAGACGTTGATACAGCTTGATGACCGTCCGCACGGCCCGGGCGGAGCCTTCCGAGCCGTCGACCGGTAGCAGTATGCTTATCATCGCCGCTCCTTCGCGATTCAACACGTTCTACGCTAACGGAACTCGACGGGCAACCGTCGGGTACACGATGAAGAATCTGACAGGGATGGCGATCTTTGCCCGGGTTGTCGAAGCGCGGAGCTTCTCGGAGGCGGCTCGCCGGCTGGGATTGTCGAAGTCGATGGTGAGCAAGGAAGTGTCCAGGCTCGAAAAGTCGCTCGGCGCGCACCTGCTGAAACAGACGACCCGCAAGCTCAGCCTGACGCAGATCGGCACGGCCGACTACGAGCACTGCGCTCGCATCGTCCAGGAAGCGAACGACGCCGAGCTCCTCGTCGGAGGCCCGTCGGTGGTCGCCACCTCGCCCTTCCTGACCCGCACCGTGGCTGCGGCACGGGGAGGCAGCAATCGGTTGCCGCCGACGTAGTGACCGCTTGTCCGGATGCCTTCGGTGAACTCCACGTACTCTTCGAAGTGTTTCCCGCATCGGCTTCGGGCATCTGCTCCATCACGGTTTTGGCGCAGATCAGGCACAGGAACTTCATCGCACCCTCCCCATCAGTAGGAGTTGCATGCGGTTTTTACTTTACTCGGCAATTGCAAACGGGCTGTCCGTGTGCCCGGCTCATCAGATGCAATTCGAATCGAGCAACACGCCGAGCCCGTAGAGGATGCCCGTCCAGCGCGACCGGGTGCGCTGAATGCAGCCTCGCGGCACATGTTCGTGCGTCAATGTCAGCGAACACCCCTTCCTGCTCGCGGAGATCTCGACCAGCGTGCGCGTGATGACGTGCCGTGTTGGCACGCAGAGGGTAAAGATCAGGCGCCGGTTCGGTGCAATCTCGAGGTATTCACCGGTGTACTAGGTGATCGTGCCGTCTCTACACTCCGCGAAACGGAATGAGCCTCCGACACGCGCATCGATTTCGACGCATGTCATCGGACGCGATGCGGTCGCGAACAACCATGTCCCTGCAGTCGCAGGCTCGAGCCAGGCGGCGAAGACGCGTTCCGGCGGAGCGCTGAAGCGACCGGCGACATGTATCGCCGCAGGCCATTTGGACGCTGTTCGAAGTCGTTCGCTCGACGACCCCTTTGATCCGGCCAGGACTGGTTCATCGCGCGTCTCGCGAGCATCGAGGCCGGCCCTGGTGACCCGCATTCGCGGTTCGCAAATCGCAAGCGGCATGATCCAGTGCGCCAACCCATGAGTTTGCGTATAGGCCGAGACGCGCATCCGCGCGCCGAATGCGCGGAGCGAACCGCAGACATAGCCGTCGCCATGGCGAGCATGAGCGACAAGGCAATCGGCGATGCGTGGCGCGTCGAACATGGCGAAACGTACGGGTTGGCGTACTAGCCTCCTGCCGAGGTCTTCGCTACAGATGCGACGCTGTCGCCAGTCAATTGCCGGACGGGGCGCACCTCGATGCTACCGACCCGCGCTGGCGGGATCCTCGAGGCCAGTTGGATGGCTTCATTGAGGTCCTTGGCATCGATCAGGTAAAAACCGGCGAGCTGTTCCTTCGTCTCGGCAAAGGGACCGTCGGTTACGGATACTTTGCCGTTGCGCACGCGCACCGTCGTCGCCGTATGAACGGCTTGGAGTGCTTCAGCGGCCACATAGTGTCCGCTTTCCCGGAGCGCCTCCCCGTTGGCCATGCACTCGCTTTCGGGCACTTCGTCCAGTTTCTTCTCTTCGATATAGACCAGGAACAGATATTTCACGGCACTCCTCGATGGTGGTGAAATGGCCATTTACAGCCCATAGTCGAATGGGGATGCCCGAATTCGACAATCGACTCGCCGCGCGGCGTTTCATTCGGGCAGCTCGGCGAGGCGGCGTTCGAGAAATCGGCGCTCCCGCTCCTGTCGCGCGAGTGCGATCGCGCGTCCGTAGGAAGCGCGGGCCTGCGCGGTCTCGCCCAGTCGCCGGCACAAGTCCGCGCGCGCTGCGTGCGCCAGGTGATAGGCAAGTAAATCGCCGCGCGCAAGAATGGCGTCGATGAGCGAACGACCCGCGGCCGGGCCGTCGCGCATTGCCACAGCCACGGCGCGGTTCAGCTCGACCACGGGCGATGGCTCGATGCGCAGCAGCACATCGTAGAGCCCGACGATCTCGTTCCAATCGGTGGCGTCTCCACTGGCTGCATTGGCATGCACGCCGGCGATCGCGGCCTGGAGCGTGTAGGTGCCGAAACGCCGTGACGTGAGCGCCCGTTGAACGAGCGCAGATCCTTCGTCGATTTCAGCACGGTTCCAGCGCGAGCGGTCCTGTTCGTTCAGCAGAACCAGCTCGCCTGTTGCGGACGTCCGTGCCGCACGCCGCGATTCCTGCAGGAGCATCAGCGCCAGCAATCCGAGCGCCTCCGGCTCCGGCAGCAATCCGATCAGTAATCGGACAAGACGTATCGCTTCACCTGACAGGTCGAGCCGCATCAGCGATTGGCCCGCGGACGCCAGGTAGCCTTCGTTGAAAACCAGGTATATCACGCGCAGCACGGTATCGAGCCGCTGCGGCAGCTCGTCCGCGGCGGGCACCTGGTAGGGAATCCGGGCGTCGCGGATCTTCTCCTTCGCGCGCACGATGCGCTGCGCGAGCGTCGGTGCGGGGGTGAGGAACGCCTGCGCGATTTCTTCCGTGGTGAGGCCGCAGACTTCACGCAAGGTGAGTGCAATTTGCGCGTCCGGCGACAGCGCGGGATGGCAGCACGTGAAGTTGAGGCGCAGGCGATCGTCTTCGATGCCTTCTCCGTCCCATTGGGCAGTCTCGTCGATGACGGCGTCGACCTGCTCGGCCACATCGTCGATCGCGTCGAAGCGCGCGCGCCGGCGTATGCCGTCGATGGCCTTGAACCGGCCGGTCGAGACAAGCCACGCTCGCGGATTCGCAGGCACGCCGTCGCGCGGCCATCGCTCGAGCGCCGCGCGGAACGCGTCGGACACGGCCTCTTCGGCAAGATCGAAGTCGCCAAGCAGGCGAATCAGCGTCGCGAAGATGCGGCGCGATTCAGCGCGGTAGATGGCGTCGACCCTTGCGGGCACGTCTTCAGCCACGGCGTCGCTCATCGGCAGCGAGGTGGTTGCAAATTGGCCACCGCTCGGCATTACCGCTTCGGCGCCTTCGCGAGCTCCGCGGCTTTCGCGCGCTGGCGCTCCTCCTGCGCGCGCATTTCCGGCGTGAATTCGGCGCCGAAGTCTTCCGCCTCAAACACTTGGCGGATCTCGAGTACCGATTCTTCACCGGGCATCGGATCCGGACAGCGCGCGACCCACTCGATCGCCTCTGCCTTCGACTTGCATTGCCACAGCCAGAAGCCGGCGATCAGTTCCTTGGTCTCCGCGAACGGCCCATCGACTACCGTGCGCTTGCCGCCCGAGAACTTGACGCGCGCGCCCTTGGAGCTGGGTTGCAGGCCCTCGGCCGCGAGCAACACGCCGGCCTTCACGAGCTCCTCGTTGAACTTCCCCATCGCCCCCAGCAGCTCTTCGCTCGGCATCATGCCCGCCTCGGTGTTCCGTGTTGCCTTGACTATCACCATGAATCGCATCGTCGTGTCTCCATTGGGTTTCGGGTCAGGAGCGAGGCTTTCCGGCCGGCCGAACCCGGCGCGAACGCTCGGTCTACTCTACGACGAACGAGCCGCGGCGAAATCGACACCTCGACGAACTTTTTTGCGAGTGGCGGGCGTGAACGTGGCGTCGCCCACGCGTATTGCGCTCGTACGCGTCGAAGGTCAGGGCCTGGAGCGCACGGATTCGTCCGACGCGGCCTCGATTGCGTCGAGATACGGCTCGAGCAGGTCGAGATTGTCGTTCCAACCCTTGGCCAATCCCTGCTTCATCGCTTCCGGCGTCCATTGCGGGTCGCGGCCTTCGAGCCACTCGAACCGCGCGCGGATCGTGATCGCCGTCCTGGTGCCGTCATCGTCGAAGGTGACCGTCATGCGCGCGTGGTGAAACGGCTTGCCGGCTTTGTCGCAGGCTTCGTCGTAGACGATGCGTACGGGCTTCTCGATCTCGCGATAGATGTTGCGGCTCATGTAAACGGTGCCGTCAGCCAGGGTCATGCGAAACCGGAACGTTCCGCCAACGCGCACATCCATCTCCTCGCAGACGACGGTCTCGAAGCCTTTCGGCCGCCACCATTTCGCGACGTGCGCGGGATTCGTCCACGCGTCGAACACGAGCTCGCGCGGCGCGTCCACGACGCGCGTGATGATGACGTCGCGTGCGTCCGTAGCCGGGCGCGGCGGCATTGTTGGCGTCGACGCAGCCGCGTCCGCGCTACGGTTTTCTGCGTCCATGGCGTTTCTCCTGGTTCGCCCGTGTGGGCTTGGCCGGATTCGCGTCCGGCACTTCCAATTCGCGTAGATAGTCCTCGAGACGATCGAGACGCTCGTCCCAGAATTGGCGGTATCTTTCGACCCAGTCGGACACGTCGCGAAGCGGTTTGGCGGCGAGGCGACAAGGACGCCACTGCGCCTCGCGGCCGCGCGTGATCAACCCGGCGCGCTGCAGGACCTTGAGATGCTTGGTGACGGCCGGAAGCGTCATGTCGAACGGCTCGGCGAGCTCGGTGACCGACGTCTCGCCCGCGGCGAGCCGCGCGAGGATCGCGCGCCGCGTCGGATCGGCAAGGGCTGAGAAGGTGGCGCTGAGACGGTCGGTCGGCACTGGAATCAGGCGGTTAATTAACCAGATGGTAAATTAGCGCGGCAGCTTACCGCCCGAGCCGTTTGCGCGTCAAGCATTTTCGAAAAACGCTGAATGCCGGCAATGTGCGCCCAGGCCGCGGCACCGTACGACTGTCATGCGGGATCGATCTGGGCGAGCGCCTGCTCGATCGCACGCGCGTCGCGTGGCCTGACAAGTCGCGCGACTTCCTTGCCGTCACGCAACAGGATCAACGTCGGCCAGAGCTTCACGCGGAACGAGCGGCCGAGTGGTCGGCCGGGACCATCCTCGATCTTGAGATGATGCACGTCCGGGCGATCGGCCAACGCGGCCGCAATGAGCGGTTGCGTCGCGCGGCAGACGCCGCACCATGACGTGCCGAACTCGATGACCGTGGGACCGTCGAGTGCATCGACCGCGGCGCGTGTCGGTTCGATCGCCGCATACGTCATGATCATTCCCATCGAATCCATCGCTCCTGAGGAAAATCGATTGAAGCGCCCACGTTCGCGCACAGCCGGGGCAGGAGTGCTGTCGACCAGTGTTCGTCGAATCACCTTCATGACGGATGGCCGTTCGGCATCTTGAACATCCGGATCATCCGCACCGCGGTTTCGCGGCCGCGGTAGTAACCGGGCACGCGGAACGTTTCCGAGAAGTCCATCGCGCGATAGAACGACAATGCGGGCGCATTGCTGGCCCGAAGCTCGACATGGATCGACGTCATGCCGGCGACCCGCGCGGATTGCAGCAGCCACGCAATCATCTCCCGCCCGAGGCCGCGGCGTTGGTGCGCGCGTTGCACGGCAAGCAAGATCAGGTGCGCGCGCTCGTCGCCGAAGCGCATGACCGCGAAGCCGACCGGCCGCGTGCGATCGCGCGCGACGAGCGTCACGGTCTCCGGATCATGAATGAGCGCCGCGATCCGGTTTGGCCGATAACCCCAGCCCAGGCCGACTTCGATCAAGTCGCGTGCAAGCAACGCGAGGCAGACCGCATCGCTGGCTTCCGCGAACCCCAAGGCCATATTCGACGCAGCCATGCGGTCATTGTGCCATTTCAAAGGCGTCCGGCAAGCCCCTGAACTCGTGGCTGAACCCAGAATCGGAAGCTTCTATGCTTCGCGCTCGATTGGCGTCCCGACCGTTGGAGGAGGAAACATGTATTCCGTAATTCGCAATGCACCGGCCGCCTGCCTTGTCGCGATCGTCGGGGTGTTTCCGGCGGACGCGACGGTGGCCCAGAAGGGAAAGATTGAGCTGCAGTGGTTTGGCCAGTCCGCGACGAAGATCACCACGGTCGAGGGCAAGGTGATCGTGATCGACCCGTGGCTCACGAAGAATCGGCTGACGCCGCAGCAATACAAGAACCTCGACGCCATCGGCAAGATGGATGTGATCCGTTCCTCGCGGGAGTAACGGAGTAAATGGCGAATCTGCGGCATATGAGCGCGGCGCGCAAGCACGTCAGAAGGTGCTGCACTGGAAGAAGCCGCGGTGCCCGATGCAGCTGGTCGTCGGGTAGGCGCGCCGCTGGAGATCGTCCCGGTGAGCGAGGCGGAGGATGCATTCGCGCCATTGATCCGAATCGCCCTTGTAGCCGAGCTTTTCGCGGCCTGGGCCATACACGCGGATCATGTCGGGCGTTGCGCCGCGTCATCGTCACGCCGGACATGCATCGGATTCATCACTCGGTGCGGGATGACGAGTGCAATGCCAATTTCTCGATGGTGTTCCCGTGATGGACCGATGGTTCGGCACGTGGCGCGAAGCGCCGCGGCTCGGTCACGAGGACATACACTTCGGCATCGCGGAAGCGCCCGCACCGCATGACGTGACATTGCTCAAATCGCTGCTGATGCCGTTCCGGCGTCAGCGCAGAGCCGCTTGCCGGAAACCCCGTTCGGCGGCAGCTGATGCGT
>JALYSS010000083.1 GCA_030854685.1 Pseudomonadota bacterium
GGCTTGTCGCGCAGGGACCGATAGTAGATCTGGTCGTACGCATAGTCGCTCACGTACGGAGCATCGTCGACGAAACGGGCGCATGAGAGCACCAGATCGTCGCGCGCAAACGCGACGCCGTCGACGAAATCGACCTGGGCGTCGGCGCAGCGTTCACCGAGGTCGGCGAAGAATGGATCCGCGTCGGCGTAACGCACATGGTCCACCCGAACGTGGCGCCTGACCGGAAGCGTGCGTGCGGTGAGCTTGAGCGCGTATCCGAGCGTGCCATACGAATTCGGAAACCCATGGAAGAGGTCGCGATGCTCGTTGTCCGCCGTACAGGCGACGATGCGGCCGTCGCCGGTCAGGATCTCCATGGCGACGATCGCGTCGTGCACGAGTCCGTGGCGAAACGACGTGGCCTCGATGCCGATGCCGGCGACCGCCCCGCCGAGCGTGATCGATTTGAGTTGCGGAACGACCGCCGGCATCGTGCTCCGCGCAAGCGTGGCGTCCGCGAGATCGACGAAGGTCGTCATGCCTTCCGCTTCCACGCGGTTCGCATCCGCATCCACGCGAATTACCTCGTTGAAATGGCCGAGATCGATGTGCGGCCGCGTTCGGCGCGTCCGGTTGCGAAAGAGATTCGACGTCGGCTTGGCGAGTCCGGCGGCAGCCTCGCCCGAGCGTGGCGCGGACGCGAGGTCGTCCAGCAGCCGTGCCGTCTTCTCGGCGTACGTCGTCACGGAGCCGGCGCGTATAGATGCGAGCGGCTCATCGGGTAATTCGCGACGTTGCCCTTGCTGACGGTGACCTGGAATAGGTGCGTGCGCGAGCTGCGCGAGCGGAACATCTCGGCGCATGACCAGAGATACGTGCGCCATATCCGGCGCCGGCGCTCGTCGAATCGCAGGGGATCGAGCGCATGGATCGCCTCCCACTTCGCGTCGAAGCGTGCGGCCCAGGCGTCGAGCGTCAATGCGTAATGCCGCCGCAAATTTTCGACGTCGAGAACTTCGAGCCCGTTCGCGTCCATCGCGTCGATCGCCTCGTGGAGGCTCGGAATCCAGCCACCTGGGAAAATATACTTGCGAATATAGAACTCAGTGTCGAACGAGCCGACGTGGCCGATGAAATGAATGACGCCAAGGCCGCCCGGCTTCAGCGCATTCGCATGGGCGCGGACAACCGCAGGCAATTGGTCGCGTCCGGCGTGCTCGAGCGTGCCGATCGACAGCAGCTTGTCGTACTGTCCGGGAATTTCCCGAAAGTCGCATTCGACGACCCGGATCCTGTCCGTGAGCGCTTGTCGCGCGATCTCCTCGTTCAGTTCGTCGACTTGCTCGGTCGTCGTATTGATGCCGGTGCCGAGCGCGCCATATTGACGCCAGGCATGAAAGAGCAGACCGCCCCATCCGCACCCGACGTCGACGAGCGTCTCGCCGGCGGCGAGTTGCACCTTGCGGCAGACGTGATCCATCTTGTTCTGCTGCGCTTCTTCGAGCGTTTCGGTGCCTTCCTTCCAATACGCGCACGTGTACATCATGCCGATCCGGTCGAGCCACGGCGCGTAGAACGCCTTGCCGAGTCCGTAGTGCGCGCGTGCATTGGCCTTGGCCTGCGCAATCGACCGGTTCGAGAATCGGAATTCGTGCCACCGGTTGCGCAGGTTCACCAGTGCGTTGGACTTCCGGCTGAATCCCTTGTCGAGGGCGACGCGGAAAGCGAGCGCGATGTCGCCTTCGACGTCGACATCGCCGTCAAAATACGCTTCGAGGATCCCGACGTGACCACAGCGGAGCAAGCGCCGCTCCCCGCGACGGTTGCGAAAAAGGATCGTGAACTGCGGTGCGGCGCCGCTGTTCCGATATTCGGAGCCGTTCGAGAAAACGATGCGGCAGGCGATCGAGGTTCCGTGCGTCAACGCGTCGAGCAATTGTCTGATGCTGCGGGACGCGCGGCGCGCGGTAATCTCGGCCCGGCCGGATTGATGGGTCGGCAACGGATTCATGTGCTCGTGTTGCTGACGACGGAAGGACGGATGGCGTTGCCCGTTCAGGTGCCGCTGGCAGGGGCCATGATAATTCAATGCGATGACCGGGGTGCCGCATCGGAGGTTCGTGCCAGGCACGGCGCGTGTGCCAGGCGCCGGCCGGGAGGTTTCCGCCATCGCCGCCCGGTTCGGGAAGGCATAATGCAGCCGACGTTGCCGTGGTCGGCACGGTCGAACTCAAGGCGCACCGGCGCAGTCCGTGGCGGTGCGCGATCTTCCAAAGCAGGTTGATTCGGGGAGGACGCCGCTTGGCTCATGCGGAACATCGAGTGGACGCGCTTTCGCACGGCACGCTGAAACAGCTGTTGCGTGGCATCGAGAAAGAAAGCTTGCGCGTCAGGCGCGACGGCACGCTGGCGACTACGCCGCATCCGTCGCAACTGGGCGCAGCACTCACGCATCCCCACATCACGACCGACTTCAGCGAGTCGCAACTCGAGCTCATCACCGGGGTGCAGCCTGATGTGCGCGCGTGCCTCACGGAGCTGATGGAGGTTCATCAGTTCGTCTACCGGCACATCGGCGACGATGCGCTGTGGTCGAGCAGCATGCCGTGCCGACTGCCTGCCGACGACGACATTCCGATCGGTCAGTACGGCGCCTCGAACGTCGGCAGGCTGAAGACTGTTTACCGCGCGGGCCTCGCGTGCCGGTACGGACGGAGGATGCAGACGATTTCGGGAGTTCATTACAATTTCTCGCTATCGGAAGACGCGATGGCCGAGTTGCAGGCGGCGGTGTCCGACGACCGAGAGCGCAGTGCCTTCCGCACCGATCGGTACTTTGCGCTGATCCGGAACTTCCGGCGGCATTCATGGCTGCCGCTGTACCTGTTCGGCGCGTCGCCCGCAGTCTGCCGATCGTTCGTCGACGGCCGGCAACATCGTCTGCAGATGCTTTCCGCAGATACGTTGTACTTGCCACATGCCACGTCGTTGCGGATGGGGCCGCTCGGCTATCAGAGTGATGCGCAGCTTTCGCTCGCCGTGAGCTTCAACAGCCTCCGCGGTTACGCGGGCTCGCTGCACCATGCGCTCACCGAACCCTATCCGCCGTACGAGGCTATCGGCGTGCAGGACGGCGACGGCCGCTACCGACAGCTCGCGACGACGTTGCTGCAGATCGAAAACGAGTTCTACGGAAACATCCGTCCGAAGCGGCGCATCCGGCGCGGCGAGCGGCCGCTGCACGCGCTGACCGAGCGCGGCGTCGAATATGTCGAGGTGAGAAGCCTCGACGTCGACCCGTTCTCGCCCGTCGGCATCGATCCTGTGACGATGCACTTCCTCGACGTCTTCCTGGTTCACTGCCTGCTGATCGACAGCCCGCCGGATACACCCGGGGAAATCGCGACCGTTGCCCGGAACCAGTATCGCGTCGCGGAGCGGGGCCGCGAACCGGGCGTTCGGTTACGCCGCGATGGCGTGGAAATCGGGTTAGCTGAATGGGGAACGAAATTGCTGCGCGATTGCGCACCGATCGCGGCGGCGCTCGATGCGGCGACCGGTGATCATGCCTGCCGGGACGCGCTTCTGGTAGCCGATGAGCGCTTGCGCGACCCGGAGCGAACGCCATCGGCGCGCGTGCTCGGCGAAATGCAGCGGCGCTTCGAGAACTCGTACGTCGATTTCGCGCTGGCGTATTCGCTGCAGCATCGGGACGAGGTCCTGGCACTTCCCTTTTCGGACGAAACCGCCTTGCGCCTGCAACGGATGGCCGACGAGTCGCTCGCGGAGCAACGAAAGATCGAGCAAGCGGATAGCGTACCTTTCGAGGTCTATCGGCAGCAATACCTGGCGCAGGACCTGATGAGCGGGATGCCGACGTGAGCCAACGAAGCAGCGCGTTCAAGTACGTTTGCGCGCGGACCGCAACGATGGTAGCGAAGGAGCAACCTCCTGCCGGCAATGTCAAGTTGAAGCGGGCGTACGAGCCACCGAGCCCCGATGACGCGCCCCGTATATTGAGCAACCGGCTATGGCCGCGCGGTGTCTCCAAAGCCGACGCGGCGCTCGATCAATGGATGAAAGACATCGCACCCAGCACGGCCTTGCGCCGGTGGTTCGCGCACGATCCGGCGCGTCGTCCGGCGAGCACGACTAAGCCGGCGCGCGGCAGGCGTCACGCGCCAAGGTAAGCGCGTCGAACTTCGGGATCCTCGGCCAGGTCCTTGGCACTTCCCGCGCGGACGATCGCGCCCGATTCGAGCACGTAGCCGCGATCGGCGACCTGAAGCGCTGAGAACACGTCCTGCTCGACCAGCAGGATCGTCACGCCCTGGTCGCGAATGCCGGTGAGCACATCGAGCAGCCGATCGACGATGGCCGGCGCGAGGCCGAGGCTCATCTCGTCGATCATCAGCAGTTTGGGCTTCGCGACCAGCGCGCGCGCCATCGCGCACATCTGCTGCTCACCGCCCGACAGGCTGCCGGCCAGTTGCCTCTGGCGGTCCTTCAGCACCGGAAACAGCGCGTAGACCCGTTCGATGTCCGGTCCGACACCGCCAGGATCATTGCGCCGGTACGCACCCATCAGCAAATTGTCGTGGACCGTCATCCTCCCGAACAGTTGACGGCCCTCGGGAACCTGAACGAGCCCCAACGCGAAGATGCGGTCGGCGGGCAGCGGACCGATCTCGCGCCCGGAGAGGCGCACGTGTCCCGTATGCGGGATCACGCCGGACAGCGCGCGCAGCAGCGTCGTCTTGCCGGCCGAGTTGCTGCCAACCAGCGCAACGATTTCGCCGTCGTGGATTTCGAGCGCGACGCCGTGCAGCACCTGCATCTCGCCATAGCCGGCCGCGAGATCGGCCACGGTCAGCAGCTCGCTCATTGTCTTCGCCGTCCGAGATACGCCTCGATCACCGCCGGATCCTCGAGCACCTGCTGCGGAGGTCCCTCGGCGATCATTTCACCGTGATGCAGCACGAGCAGGCGATCGGACAGGCGCCTGATCGCTTTCATCACGTGCTCGATGACGAGAATGCTGACGCCATCGTCGCGAACTTTCATCACGATCGAAATGACCGCCTCGAGCTCGGCGAGATTGAGTCCTGCCATGACCTCGTCGAGAAGCAGCACGCGCGGCCTCGATGCCAGTGCCTTCGCGAGTTCGAGGCGCTTGCGGTCGGGCCCGCCCAGCGCTTCGGCCGGACGGTCGGCGCGATGCCCGAGACCCACGAATTCGAGCTTGTCACGTGCGAGCGCGCGGGCGTCCGACAAATTCCGCAGTCCGCCACCGGTGCCGAACAGCGCGCCGACGGCCACGTTGTCGAGCACCGTGAGCCCGGGGAACGGCTGCATGATCTGGAACGTACGGCCGATTCCGAGTCGGGCGCGGCGAAAGGGCGGCAGCGTGCGGATCGTGTGGCCGTCGAATGCGACGTCTCCCTGCGTTGCGCGCAGCGTGCCGCTGATGACGTTGACGAGCGTGGTCTTTCCCGCGCCATTGGGGCCGATGAGTCCCAGGATCTCGCCGCGCCGTAACTCGAAGCTCACGTTGGAAAGCGCGGTGAGACCCGCGAAGCGCTGCGTGACGTGCTGGATGCCGAGTATCGCTGCCACTTCTACAACCGGTGCGCGCGGACGTTCGCCATGAAATAGCGCAAGCCCTGCTGCCTGAACCGGCGGACCAGGTCGGCCACGCCGCGCGGCATGAAGACGATCGCGACGATGATCACGACGCCGAAGAAAAGTCCGGCAAGCGTCGAGATCGTCGTCGAGAGAATTTCCGAGATGCCCGACAGCACGAATGCGCCAAGCACCGGACCGAGCACCGACCCCGCTCCGCCGAACACCGCCATGATGATCATCTTGACGTTAAGACCGATGTCGAATGCGCTGACCGGGTCGATGAACGTAATCCAGTACGCATGGATTCCACCGGCGAGCGACGTGAACAGCGCGGAAAGCGCAAACGCGAGCACCTTGCTGCGTGTCGTGTCGACGCCCATCGCGGCTGCTGCCTCCTCGTTTTCGCGAATCGCTATCAGCGCGAAGCCGAACCGGCTCCGCGAAATCCAGAAAATGGTCAGCGTGCAGAGCACGAGCAGCGCGAGCGACAGCTCGTAGAACAGGAAGTCGCTGCGCAAAAGCGGCAGCACCAGACCCGCGTTGCGGCCCGCGATGTCGATGTTGGAGACGATCGCGGTCATGACTTCCGCGAGCGCGAGCGTGCAGATCGCGAAGTAATGCCCGCGCAGGCGCAGGATGGGTCGGAGCAGCAACGCGAATACCACTGCCAGGACGGCGCCGACCGCGAGCCCGACGCCGAACGGAAGGTGCCAGCGAAGCATCGCGATCGCGGTTCCGTAGCTACCGATTCCGTAGAACACCGAATTGCCGAAGGACGCGTATCCCGTGTAGCCGCCGATGATGTTCCAGCCTTGTGCAAGGACGGCCAGGAGCAGTGCGTTGATGCCGAACTGCACGATGCTCGCGGATGCGACCCACGGCACGCTCGACAGCGCGATCAGCACGACGACGACCGCGACCGCAACGATTCCTCGATTCACGGAGGTCCTCGCCACGGCTGTCCGGGCGACGCCCATCACGCGCGTCTTCCGAGTAGGCCCGTTGGCCGGACGATCAGCACGAGCACGAGGATGCCGAAGCTCGCGACATCGGCGTAGGTCGCTCCGATGTAAAGCGACGTCAGCGACTCGACGAGGCCAAGGATCAGGCCGCCCGCAATCACGCCCAACGGGCTATCGAGCCCGCCGATGATCGCGATCGCGAACGATTTCGCGGTGAGGCTCGCGCCTATGTACGGGTTGAGCTGCGAAACCACGCCGTAAAGCGAGCCCGCGGCGCCCGCGAGCCCCGCGCCGGTGCCGAACGTGAGGGCATAAAGCCGGCGCGGCTCGACGCCGTAGAGTCGCGCCGCCGCGAGATTCTGTGCCGTCGCCCTGATCGCGCGACCCACCCGCGCGCGCCCGAGAAAGATCCACAAGACGAACGTCAGCATCAGCGCGATTGCGAATGCGATGAGGCGCACGGTCGGAACGGTCGCGCCGAGCCACGTGAAATTGGCGCCGGCATAGGACGGATTGATCGTCCGGAAATCGGCGCTGAATGCGATCTGCGCGCCGTAGGTCAGCACGACATCGATGCCGAACGTGATGAGCAGCGTGTTGAACATCGGCGCCCGGATCACGAGGTTCAGCAGGTACCGCTGCAACGCGTAGCCGAAGAGGAACAGCACCAGCATCGTCGGCAGCAGCGCCGCGAAGGGATCGATGCCGAGCCCCGTGAACAGGTAGTAGCAGCAATACCCGCCGAGCATGATCAACGCGCCGTGCGCAAGGTTGACGATGTTCAGGACGCCCCACACCAACGCGAGCCCGAGCGCCATCAACGCATAAAGCCCCCCGAGCAGGACGCCGTTGACGAGGCCCTGCCACAGGAGGCTCATGAATAAGCGCCGCGGTCAGCGCTTGTTCCAGGCAACGATGGGATATTTCGGCTTGTCGATGAATCCGTTCTGGCCGTAGATCGGCACCACCTTGCCGTCCTGCACCTGAATCACGGTCTGTGGCAGGCTGATCTGGCCAACCGAATCGAACGCAATGTGGCCATACAGCGAGTCGAAGCCGACTTTTGCGATCGCATCGCGAACCTTCTGCGGCTCCACGGATCCGGCCGCCTCGATGGCCTTGACGTACGCTTCCACGTCGGCGACCGCCGAGGCCGCGTGGTAGTCCGGCTCATATCCGAAGCGCGTGTGATAGGCCTGCGCGAAATCCGTCGCATTGCCGAACCAGGCATCCTTCAGCGACGCCGACGGCAACCACGACGTCATGCCGAACGCGTAATCGGCATCCTTGCCGAGCGCTTTCCGGAAATCGGCGCTGGGCACACCGACCGTGAAGCTGTAGAACGGCGGGCTGACGTCCAGGCTCTTGGCCTGGCGTATGAAGTTCAGGATTTCCGTTTCATGCCCCGCGACGAGCACGGCATCGGGTTTCGCCGATTTGATGCGCGACAGCAGCGATGCGAAGTCGGAGGCGTTGGTGCTGTAGCGCTGATCGAGGACGAGCTCGAGGCCCGCCTTCTTGATCAGGCTGCGGGTGCCGTCGGCGACCGAGACGTCGAACGCGTCGTCGGCGTACAGCAGCGCCACGCTCTTTGGCGCGGGCGTAAGCTTGCCCATCGCGTCGAGCGTGCTTTCGAAGTACTTGCTCGCGACCGGCAGCGTGCCGAAGATGAATTTATAGCCGCGGCTGAAGATCTGGTCCGATGCGCCGCCACCCTGGATCATCGGCACCTGATACTTTTCTGCGACGGACGAGGTCGCGATGACGGCGTCGCTCGCAAACGGCCCGAGCAGCAACTGGATCTTGTCGTCGGTGACGAGCTGCGTGTATTGCCTGACCGCGAGGTTGTTGTCGGACTGGTTGTCCAGAATCTTCAGCGCCAGTTGCTCGTGCGCATTGCCGACTTTCACCCCGCCGGCCTTGTTGATCTGGTCGACGGCGAACTGGTAACCGTCGCGGTAATAGCGCCCGGTATTCGCGAGCGCGCCGGACAACTGCACGGAAGCCCCGAGGGTGATCGTCGCGGCGGAGGCCGCGGTCACGAACGCCGGCGTCGCGCCCAGCAGTACGAACGAAACGACGCCGGACAGGGCGAAAAGAAAACGATTCATTCGGTCCTCCAAAGATTTACGATGGTGCAAAGATGGGCGCGGACCGGCCGCTCGACGGGCGGACGTCGCGATGGCGTCCCTTGGACGGCAGTCAATATACGCTTTCTACGCTTTCGTCACTCCTCGGTGATCAGCAAAGCTTGACGGCGATGTTCACGGTGACCTGGGGTGCGAGGCGGCGTCGAGTTTGCTCTCGAGCTCCTGCACGCGTGCCTTCAGCGCGCCATCGGCCAGATAGCGCACGGTGCAATCGCGGCCGACCGCGAATGCGCCCAAGGCCACACCGTTTGCGTCCTTCACGAGACCGAAGCTCAAGTCGACATAAAGCTTGCTGCCGTTCTTGTGCATCGATCGCGTCGTAAGGACTCGGTCGGTATGTTTCGTCCGGCCCGTCGCGAGACTCCGGTGGAAAGCGTCCCAATGGGCGGGTCGAAGTCGTTCCGGGATAATGACATCGAGGCTTTGCCCGATGACTTCGGCCGCAGCGTAGCCGAATATGCGTTCCGCGCCGCGGTTCCACAGCCGGATCAGCCCCTCGGGGTCGGCGAAGATGATCGCCTCGGAGGAAGCTTCCACGATTTTCCGGCAAATCTCGCTGACGGTGATGTCCGGGTCCATCCGTTCAGTCTAGCCGATGCGCGGGAATCCGTCGCGCCTGTCCTGTTTGAATGAATCGGCGAATCGGCAGTCGAAGTCAGGCGATCGTGATTCGCAACGGAGGTGAGCATGAACGAGAGCGAAGGCGATTAGCGGACGGTGCTGTTGGGCAAACACGAACCGCCGTGCCTGTCGCTCTGCCAGCCGACGCATAGGCGCGGGCCGGAAAGCTGCAGGATCCGATCCGTTTTCGCAATCTGCCGAAGGTGCTGGAAGCGTCGCTGCGACAAGATTATCGGACGCGCGAAGTGCGACCGCTGTTGGCACCCTTTCACGTCCTGGCCGGCGATCACGTGTTCTGGAGTCACACTCTCGACGGGTTGGCCGTGCCGTCACCCGTTGACCGACTCGGCCTGACGCACCGGACAATACGGGACACGCCGTACCGAGAACACCGCGGCGGAAACAATCTATGCCGCGGTGCTTGTGCGTGCGCGCTTCCCCGCGAGTTGCTCCAGATACCGCTGCGCATCGCGTTTTCCGATACCGCGAAGCTTGGCAATGATTGCAAGTTGCTCCTGGCGGGGACTGGCGTGCCCTTGCTCCCAGTTGTAGATCGATTGCGCGCTGACGCCGACCAGTCTTGCGTAATCCGCAGCCGAAAGTCCCAGTCGAGCCCGTTGCGACTTGAGTCCCTTGGCGACGAATCGGACTTTCTGGCCGGTTGACTTCGCCGCGGGTGCGGGTGACCCATCGAGCGCGCGACGCTGGAGCAACCCTACCTGACGCTCGAGTGTCGCGACCTGGCGTCGCAGTGCGGCGATGTGGCGACGGTATTGCGCCGACGCCTTCTTCGTTACGTTAACCTGGCTGCGAATTTCCCTGCGAGAAAGTCTTGTAATTTCCTGCTTCAATAAAGCGCCGATATTCGGCATGGGTGTCCTTTGCTGACGCTGAAGCGCTGTCGACGGAGAAATTCCGAATGGTGCTACGCCTGAACCGCTGTACCACGAACGAAGCTCCGGAAAGTGCGGCCGCAAACGGTGGAAGTCGATCGAACCGGTGTCAGGGCTTCCTACGCCTTGCTCGCCAGCCTCGCCGCATGCGCAACCGGAGTTTATTGCATATTCGGTCGCGCACCAAAAAAGTCGCTCTAACGAGTTTATCGGGAACTACCCGGTTCGTGGGGGAATGCGCCTTTGTCGAGTAGCGCGCCGTACGCGGCTGTATCAGATTGAGTCGTCTGCGTCGCGAGACCGTTTTGCATCATTTTCCGCAATCTGCCGCCGGATCCGTTCCACCTCCTCGCGCCGCGCCTCCTTCGTTCCCCAGCGCGGCGGCATGGGTACGGGCCGTGCGCGCTCCTCCTGCTGCCGCGGTTCTTCCAGCACGCGTCGCCGGGCCGCGTCGCGTTCCTGTTCTGCCGCCAGCCTCCGCGCATGATTCTCGGCGGCAATCGGCATCGGGGTCGGTGCCCGCTGCGCCATGCTCCATAACGCATTGACATGGCCCCAGTGCGCTGGCACCGCGCATTCCGCAACGAGCCCCAGATTGAGCGCATCGAGCACCGGAATCCAGGATTCGGCTGCGCCATTGCGGCGTCGCACCGACAATGCGGGGTTGATTTGATACCAGCCTTGGACCAGACGGACGAAAAGACGGCGGTTGTAGGCGTACTCGCGGTCGACTTCGTTGCGTGACAGCAGGTGCGACAGGTGCTGGCGCGTGTTGCGCTCCGGGCGCAGGACGTTCGGCGGCAGATGCTTCCAGGCGTCCAGGATGACGGCGGTTTCGAATCCACCGCGCTCACGCCAGCCGTCGGCGCAGAACCGCGACTTGAACAAGGCCCACAGCGTTTGCCACAGAAAATATTCAGACAGGTGCCGATCGATGCGCACCAGTCGTCCGCCGCTCGTCACATCGACCGCGGCCGGCGCGATCAGTTCGTAGAGTGCGGCGAATGGCCCTGTGGCGAACGCGACGTCGCGGAACGCTTCCAGCATGGCCCAATGCAGCGCATTGCGGCCCAGATGGTCCGTGAGTTCCGGGTCTGCTC
>JALYSS010000093.1 GCA_030854685.1 Pseudomonadota bacterium
GGGTGAACGGACGCGCGCAGAAAGAGGCTGCCGCGTCGGTTCCGGCGGATCTTGCGCGGCGGCTCGTCGATCCGCTCGTGGCCGAAGCGAAATCCGCGCTCGCCGACGGCATCGTCGCCGATGCCGACCTCGTCGATGCGGGGGCGATATTCGGCGCGGGATTCGCACCGTTTCGCGGCGGCCCCTTGCAATATGCGCGTTCGGCCGCCGACTCTTGACAGGCCGCGCGCGCGAGCATCGGGCGTAGCATCGCCGCCGCCATCGGAGGAAGTCGTGGACCGGATCTGGCTCGAGCACTATCCACCCGGTGTTCCGGCGGAAATCGACGTCGACGAATTCGCGTCGGTGCGGGAAGTCTTCGAGCAGAGCTGCCGCGCGTTCGCGACCCGCCCCGCATTCTCGTGCATGGGTCGAATGATCACCTTCGCCGACCTCGATGCGCTGTCGTCCACGTTTGGTGCGTGGCTGCAGGGCATCGGCTGCACGCGGGGTACGCGCGTCGCGCTGATGATGCCCAACATCCTGCAATACCCGGTCTGCATCTTCGGGACGCTGCGCGCCGGTTGCGCGGTCGTGAACGTCAATCCGCTCTACACGCCGCGCGAGCTCGAGCACCAGCTCGTCGATTCGGGAGCGGAGGTGATCGTCGTCGTCGAGAATTTCGCGCAGACGCTGCAGCAGGTCGTGGCGCGCACGAAGATCCGGCAGACGGTCGTCACGTCAATCGGCGAAATGCTCGCGGTCAAGGGGCGGATCGTCGATCTCGTGCTGCGCCGCGTGCAGCGCGCGATACCGAAGTGGTCGCTGCCGGGCGCGATTCGATTCACCGATGCAATGAAGCAGGGGCGCAAGCTTTCGCTGGCGCGCATTCCGATCGGCCACGACGACCTGGCGTTTCTGCAGTACACGGGTGGCACGACCGGCGTCGCGAAGGGCGCGATGCTGCTGCACCGGAACCTCGTGGCGAACATGCTCCAGTCGCGCGCGTGGCTGCGTCCCTTTCTCGACGAGTCCAGGCGCGAGGTCATCCTGACGCCACTTCCGCTCTATCACATCTTTTCGTTGACGGCGAATTGCCTCGTGTTCATGTCGATCGGCGGCGAGAACGTGATGATCACCAATCCGCGCGACCTTACGCGGTTCATCAAGGAAATGCGCCGCTATCGGTTCACGGCAATGACCGGCGTCAACACGCTGTTCAACGCGCTCCTGAACCATCCCAAGTTTTGCCGGCTCGATTTCCGCTCGTTTCGCCTGGCGCTGGGTGGCGGAATGGCCGTACAGGAGGCGGTCGCAAAACGCTGGAAGGCGGTCACGGGTGTCCCGCTGGTGGAAGCCTACGGACTCACCGAGACGTCGCCCGCCGCGACGATCAATCCGCTCGATCTTCCCGCATACAACGGGTCGATCGGCTTGCCGATTTCGTCGACCGATATCGTGTTGCGGGATGACGCCGGCAACGATGTGGTGCTTGGCCAGCCGGGCGAAATCTGTATCAAGGGACCGCAGGTCATGGCAGGTTATTGGCAGTGTCCCGAGGAGACCCAGCAGGCGATGACGCGCGACGGCTATTTCATGTCCGGCGACATCGGGACGATGGACGAGAGCGGCTATGTCCGGATCGTCGACCGGAAGAAGGACATGATTCTGGTGTCCGGTTTCAACGTGTATCCGAACGAGATCGAGAATGTCGTCATGATGTGCGAAGGCGTATTGGAGTGCGCGGCGATCGGCGTGCCGGATCCCAAGTCCGGCGAAGCGGTGAAACTCTTCGTCGTGCGCAAGGGCGAGCGACTGAGTTCCGGGCAGGTGATGGCGCATTGTCGCGAGTACCTCGCCGGATACAAATGCCCGCGTGATATCGAGTTTCGAGGCGAACTCCCGAAGTCGAACGTCGGCAAGATCCTCCGCCGCGAGTTGCGCGACGAAGTGGCGCAGCCGGCATGAGCGCGCCGGCGTGGAAGTCGTCCGATGACCGCAGCGAAAGTTGAGCTGCCCCCGGGCATGCCGACGTTGCGCGTCACGCCGATGCCCGCCGACGCCAATTTCCATGGCGATATTTTCGGCGGTTGGATCATGTCGCAAGTCGACCTCGCGGGGTCGATACCCGCTTCCCGGCGTGCGCGCGGACGGGTCACGACGGTTGCCGTCAACTCATTCCTGTTCAAGCAGCCGGTGCTGATCGGCGACGTCGTATCGTTTTTTGCGACCATCGAGAAGACCGGACGAACGTCGATTACCGTGTCGGTCGAGGTTTACGCGCAGCGCAACCCCGACGAAGAGATCACGGTCAAGGTGACCGAGGCGAGTCTCACTTACGTCGCGGTGGGTCCCGATCGCAGGCCGCGCGAACTGCCTCCGGAGGGACCCGCGCGACGATAACGCGTCGGTTGTATTCGCGGCGCTACAATCTCGGATCGCGTGTCCACTCAGCGGCCGTTTGCAGCCGTTTTGCGCTGGGTCAACGTGTATAGTCGACTCGTCGGTCAACACCCCGAATCGGGTGAGGGGAAGAAGCTCGTCGCTCGGTAGATTTCCGTGTCGTCGAACGTCAGGGAGGCTCGAAAATGCAATCGGAATTCATCAAGCGTGCGCGCGTTGCAGCCACGGTCGGTGGCATCGCGATCGCGCTCATCGGTGGACAGGCGTCGGGTGCCGGGTTCGCGCTGCAGGAAAATTCGGGAAGCGCGATGGGCAATGCATTCGCCGGCGGCGCGGCATCCGCGGAGGACGCGACCACGTTATGGTCGAATCCGGCCGGAATGTCGCGTCTCGCATCGCCGGAGGTTTCGCTGGCCGTGCACCTCATCACGCCGTCGTTCAAGTTCCACGACGACGGATCGGCGCCCGCGGCCTTCCAGCCGCTTGGTGGAACGGGCGGCGACGCGGGCAGCCTCAACGTCGTCCCGAATCTCTATGTCGCCGTGCCGATCGATCGGCAATGGAGTGTCGGGGTCGGCATCAATGCGCCGTTCGGACTGGTCACCGAATACGACGACAACTGGATCGGTCGCTTCCAGGCCGTGAAGACCGACGTCAAGACGATCAACGTCAATCCGTCGGCTTCGTGGCGCGTCAGCGATACGTTCGCGGTGGGCGCCGGCGTCAGTTGGCAGCGCATCGACGCCGAGCTCACGAGTCGCGTCAATTACAGCGCCGCGCTCGCGCAGGCGGCGGGCCGGGCGGCGGCCGGTGGACTGATTCCCGCCACGCTCGTGCCGCAGATCATCGGCTTGACACCGGGTCTCGAGTCGAAGGTGAAGGTCGAAGGCAATGACAGCGCGTGGGGATGGAACGTCGGGTTCCTGTGGGATGTGACGCCGCAGACGCGCATCGGCGGACAGTATCGCTCGTCGATCAAGTACAACGTCGCGGCCAACGCCACCTTCGATTCGCCCGCATTGCCGACGGTGCCCGCGCAGATCGCTCCCGTGGTGGGACTGCTCGCGACGAACGTCAACGCCGTGCTTGCGAATGGCGGCGTCAAGGCGGACATCGAATTGCCCGACATCGCAAACCTGTCGATATTTCATCGGCTGAACGATCGCTGGGACCTGATGGGCGACGTGCAGTACACGCGCTGGTCGGTGTTCAAGGAACTGCGGTTCGTCCGAACGACGGGTGCGCTGCTCTCGAACACGCCCGAGAACTTCGACAACGCCTGGCGTGTGTCGGTCGGCGCGACGTACCACTGGAGCGATGCGTGGACTTTTCGCGGCGGGCTCGCGTGGGATCAGACGCCCGTCACCGACGTGGATCTCACGCCGCGGCTGCCCGACGGGGACCGCATCTGGATCGCCGTTGGCGCGCAGTACAGGTTCAATCGCAACCTCGCGCTCGACGCAGGCTTCGTCTACCTTCCGGTGAAAAGTGCGAACATCCAGCAGAACGCGGGATCGACGGCGGCCAATGGTCTCGTCAAGGGCAGCTACGACTCGAACGCCACGATCTTTTCGGCACAGCTCACGTATTCGTTCTGAATCGAAACACGGTGATCGGCGCTCATCCGCTACGGGCTAATCCCTGGAAGGCGACGCTCCGCTTTGCCTGATTTCTGGCGTGGTTCCGGATACCGGCTGCTTGCAGGCGGGCCGGACGCAACGCTGCAGGTGACCGACGATTTCCTGCGCAGTTTTCTCGCGCGCTCGGAGCTCGCACCCGTACCGGAATCCGGTACTGGCGAACTGGCGCTGCATGATGCGCTGTTTGCCGTTCCTCGCCGCGACGTTTCGCCAGCGGAGCTTGACGCGATCGAGGACGCCGACGCGCGCGAAAACTACGCTGTCTGGCTACGCTTTCGCGAGCGGCTCGTGTCCGCCGCATCGCTCGAGGCCGCGTATCTCGGTCTGTTTCGCGGCGAAGGCGTCGACGTGCCGCCGCTTTTCGTCGCGCAATTGACGCAGGTCCTGTTGCGGCACATCCTCGGCGACGACGCCGATCCGCTGGCGGCACGTGCCGCCGAGATGCTCTTTCGAACGCAGAAGATCGCGATTATGGACGACGGTGCCGTGATGGCGGCCGACGAGGCGACCATCGAGTTGTATGCGGAAGGCGGCACGTTCGGCTCGCTCGGTGAATTGCTCGCGCAGAACCGGACGCCGCTACGCACCGTCGATCTCGACGTGCTCGACCGCGACAACGCGGCCGCGTACTGGGAGCGCGACGAGCGTCACGATTTCTCGGTAAGCCTCAATCGTGGACGGGCCATCCTCACCGCGCTGTTGCGCGTGATAGAAGCGTGGATCGCGCATTTTCTGGGCGTCAAGGTTGCGATCCGCGTCGAGCGCGAAATCGACGACGCGCGCTGGAGCTGGCACGTCGGGCTCGATGCGGAGGCCAGTGGCGTCCTGAACGATCTGTACAATCGGCAGCCGATCGACGACGCGCGGATGCATCGGTTGCTGTGCCTGTTCCGTCTCGATTTCGAAAATGCGGCCGACATGCGGGCCGCGATTGCGGGGCGCCCGGTGTGGCTTGCCATGGCGATGGACGAGCGCAATCGACTTCGACTGAAGCCGCAAAACCTGCTGATGAACCTGCCGCTCGCGCGGCCGCAATGAGTCCCTTTTCATGAGTCCGATTGCATCAAGCTCGCGGCCGGCGATTCGCGCGGCGTTCGTCGCCACGTTCTGTTGCATGGCGACGCACGCGCAAGCGCAGGCGCCGTCGCACGCGCCCGAAGCGGCGCCTTCGCAAACGGCCACGCCTGCGGCAACCGCGCCGTACCGGCCGGCGGACGCCAATGACAAGGCGGGAGCGAACCCGGAACGCCAGGCCGATGCAGGCGATGCCGGCCCGCTCGTGCCGCTCGCATGGCTCGAAGGCTGCTGGCAGGGCACGGTGAACCAGCGCGAGTTTCGCGAACAATGGATGCCATTGCGAGGTGGCATACTGATTGGTACCGGCCAGCAGGTATTGCGCAACAGCCTGCAGGACTACGAATTCCTCCGCCTGGAAGCACGACCTGATGGCGTCTACTTCACGCAGTTCTCGGGAGATCGCACCGACGCATCGTTCAAGCTCGCGAGCACGACGACCGATGACAAGGACACGATCTTCACGTTCGCCAACACGGTCGATGCGTTTCCGTCGCGGCTCATCTATCGCCGCGGCACCGGCGGATGGCTCTACGAGACGATCGAAGGTTCGCCCGACGGCGCCGACAAGAAGGTCATCTATCCGCTGCGGCGCATCAACTGCGAAAGCGGAGAACTGATCCTGAAATAGGGGAAACGATGTCCGATGACGAGTTCGCCACGCCCGAGCCACCGGCGAAGAGCGCGGCGCTGCGCAGTTTCGAGCGGATGCTGGCGTCGGGAAAGGACAGCGCGCTATTGAGGTATTCGATCGGCAGTGAATATGCGAAGGCAAACGATTGGCCCGGTGCCATCGACGCGCTTTCGCAAGCCGTCGCGCTCGATCCGACGTACACGGCGGCGTGGAAACTCCACGCGAAGGTGCTCGAGCAGGCCGGACGTCATGCGGAGGCGCTCGATGCGTATCGCCGCGGCATCGTAGTCGCGCGACAGAGGGGCGATCGCCAGGCGGAAAAGGAAATGACGGTGTTCGCACGCCGCATCGAGCGCTCGCTCGCAGGCGGCTAAAGCGCGCTACGCGGACCGCAGCCCGTTGACCTGCGCAACGCCCCGATTCGCGAGTTCGTCCGCGCGATGATTGCCGGGCGTGTCGGCATGCCCGCGCACCCAATGCCAGCGAATCCGGTGCATCGCGGCGAGCGCGTCGAGTTCGTGCCATAGCTCGGTGTTCTTGACCGGCTTGCGGTCGCTCGTGCGCCAGCCGTTCTTCTTCCACGTGTGGATCCAGCTTTCGATCCCGTGCTTCACGTATTGCGAATCGAGATAGAGCTCGACGTCGCTTGCGCGCTTCAGCGCTTCCAGCGCCCGGATGACGGCCGTGAGCTCCATCCGGTTGTTCGTCGTCAGCGGCTCGCCGCCGTAGAGCTCCTTTTCGCGGCTGTCGAAGATCAGCAACGCGCCCCAACCGCCGGGCCCGGGATTACCCTTGCACGCACCGTCGGTGTAGATGACGACCGCGCTCATTGTTCCGCCCACTCTTGCGGCCGTATTGGCCAATACGCCCGCTGCGCTGCCCCCCGGGGGGGCGGAAATCGCCTCGGCCTTGCGGGCTGTCGTGATCCGCGGCACGAGCGTGTCGGCCTCGCGTCCACGCTCGCGAACGCGCTCTTCGAGCCCTGGCTTCGCCACCGCTCGCATGGACGTCCGTTGGGGCGGCTCGGCGGCGCTCACCGGCGATGGCAATCGGTCGTCAGGCTTTCGCGCGCTCGCGCGGCGGGCGCGAGCGCCTTCTTGCGACGCTCGCGGCGCTCCCGGGCTGGCGCGAGAAGACGCATGCCGAGCACCTTCTTCGTCGCGCGGAGATAATAGATGCCGCCGGTGATCGGCCACCAGCGATCGCCGGTCTTCTCGAAGAATGAAAGGCGACGCAGCCACTTGTCCTGCGCGAGCGGCGGGACGTAGCAATCGAAGCGGCCGCCAACAACCTCGAAACCGAGCAAGGACAGCCAGTCCTTCAACCGGTACAGCGCGATGAAATTGCCATTCCACGGCGGTGTCGCGCCGCGGCCGAAATAGCGCTTGGTCCCGAAAAGCGAAAACGGGTTGAAGCCGGCGATGACGATCTGGCCGTCGGGCCGGATGACACGCCACGCTTCGCGCAGCATCAGGTGGGGATCGTCGGTGAATTCGAGCGCATGCGGCATGACGATCAGGTCGATCGTATTCTCGGCGAACGGCAGTCGGTGCGGATCGGCGATGATGTCGGCCGGCGGGTCATAGTCGAGGCTCCATTGGGAGGCGATCCGGCTTTGTCCGAGCAACGGGCATTCCGGCAACCCGATCTGCAGCGCGTGGAAACCGAAGATGTCGGCGACGGTCAGATCGAAGTACGCCTGTTCCCGTTCCTTGAGGTACGCTCCGAGCGGCGTCGCAAGCCACGCCGCGAACGTCATCGACAGGCTGTCTGCTGTATCGGAGGTTCGATCCATGGCGACGATTATCCCCATCCGGGCATTCCGGGACAACTACATATGGGCCGTGCGCAACGGCCGTTTCGCAGCGGTCGTCGATCCCGGCGACGCCACGCCGGTCCTTGCATGGCTCGACGAGAACGACGTCGAGTTGTCGGCGATTCTCGCGACGCATCACCACGCGGATCATGTGGGCGGCGTTCCTGCGCTTCGCGCGCGCTACGGTGTTCCCGTGTTCGGACCGGCGCACGAAACGATTCCGCAACGCACGCACGCGCTTGGCGAAGGCGATCGAATCGACGTGCCCGGCGTCGATCTCTCGCTTGCCGTACTCGACATTCCGGGTCACACGGCGGGTCACATTGCCTACTACCGGACCGAGATCGACCCATTGCTTTTCTGCGGCGATACGCTCTTCGCGGCGGGGTGCGGACGTCTATTCGAGGGGACGCCCGCCGAAATGTGGTCGTCGCTGTCGAAGCTCGCGGCGCTGCCGGCTGCCACGCGCGTCTATTGCGGACACGAATACACGCTCGCGAATCTTCGCTTCGCCGCTGCCGTCGAACCCGAGAATGCCGACGTGCGCGATCGGATCCCGCACGAGCGCGGCAAGCTCGATCGCGGACTGCCGACGTTGCCATCGACGATCGGTGACGAACTCGCGACCAATCCGTTTCTGCGCGCGGCGCTGCCGAACGTGATGTCGCGTGCGGCGTCACACGCGGGTCGTCCGATGACCGGCGACGTCGAGGCATTCGCGACGCTCCGCGGGTGGAAAAACGACTTCCCGTGAAGTGGTCGATCGCGCGTGGTGGTTGACGCTCGTGGCGATGCGGCCTACCATCGCCGAAATTTTGTGCGATACGGCGTATTACGAACCGCGTGTTTGAGTGCACTATCGACAAACCCTGATCCTGCCGGTGATACTTGCGCTCGCCGCCTGCGCGACGCCTGTTCCTCCGCCATCAGCTGCGCCTGCCGCCGCTGATTCCGCGTCGCTGCCGGCGATCGATTTTCCAGCTCCACCGTCAAAGATTGTCCTTGTCAATCCGTTCGCCGGCGCCGCCGCGGATCTCGAGCCGCTGCCGCTATCGACCGGTGACCTCTGGGATCGCATCGTCAGCGGTTATGCCATCCCCGACGCGCACGGACCGGCCGTCGAGAAATGGGAGCAGTGGTATGCGGCGCGACCGGACTACGTCGCGCGCATGGTCGAGCGCAGCCGGCGCTATCTCTACCACATCGTCACCGAAGTCGAGGCGCGCGGCATGCCGACCGAGATCGCGCTCTTGCCGATCGTCGAGAGCGCGTTCAATCCCAATGCGCTGTCGGTAAGCCGCGCATCGGGCATCTGGCAATTCATGCCGCAAACCGGCAAGACGTACGGACTCAAGCAGAACTGGTGGTTCGATTCGCGGCGCGATGTGATCGCGGCAACGAGCTCGGCACTCGATTACCTGCAGAAGCTCAACGCGGAGTTCAACGACTGGCAACTGTCGCTCGCCGCGTACAACTGGGGCGAGGGGAACGTCCGGCGCGCCGTCGCGCGCAACCGCGCGAAGGGACTGCCGGTGGACTTCGACAGCCTCACGAACGTCGCGGACGAAACGCGCAATTACGTGCCGAAGCTGCAGGCGGTGAAGAACATCATTGCCGATCCGCAGAAATACGGACTCGTACTGGCCGCGGTGCCGAACGCGCCGTACTTTACGGTGGTGAACACGACCGTGCGCATGGATGTGAAGCGCGCCGCCGAGCTCGCCGAGTTGCCGGTCGACGAATTCCTCGCGCTGAACCCGCAGCACAATCGGCCGGTGATTTCCGGCGCCGACGAATACGCGATCCTGCTGCCCATCGACAAGGCGGAAATCTTCGCCGCGAAGCTCAACCTGATCGACCAGCCGCTCGTCTCATGGCAGGCGCATCGGATGAAGTCCGGCGAAACGTTGCCGCAGATCGCGATCCGCTACGGGATGTCAATCGAGACGCTGCGTTCGGTCAACGGCATCGGCCCGCGGGAAACGGTGCCCACGGGCTATGCGTTGCTGGTGCCGATGCAGCGGCCGACGGTGGAAGCTGCCGAGTCGCTGCAGGACGCGGTGTTCACGACGGTGCCCGCGGGGCGCACCTTCTATTACGCGGTGCGCCGCGGCGACACGCTCACCGCGATCGCGGGCCGCTACGGTGTCACCACGCAGGATCTGCGGCGCTGGAATCACCTAGCGCACAACAGCGTGCGCAGCGGCCAGAAATTGCGCGTGACGAGCGATGTCACGCCGGTGCGCAGCATCCGTGCACGCGCGAGCGATCGCCATCGCTTGCGCGCGGCCGAGCGGGGCGTCGCCAAGGGTCGCCATCACGGCGTCGTGGCGGTGCGCGGGCCGTCCGGGGGCGGGGGACGCGGTAGCCGCAGGGGTGCGTCGATCGTGACGTCGGCTGCCCAAGCAGAGCGGTAGGGTCGGGGTGCGGAGATGTATTTCAGCGGATACGACCGGAGTTGTCACTCGGCTCGTAGCGTCGGCTCGTAGCGCCGTGCCCAACGTCAGCGGTATCCGCTGAAATACATCTCGACACCCAAGCAAAACGGGCGACGCTTGACGCCGCCCGTTTTCCGTCCGTCACACGTCTGCGACGGTACCTGATCGAAGAAGTTATTTCTTCTTCGCGGCTCGCTTCTTGGCGGTCTTCCGCGCGCCGGTCTTGCGGCGCGGGGCGGCCTTTTTCTTGCCGGCCGTTCGCTTGGCTGCCCGCTTTTTCGGAGCTGCCCGCTTTTTCGTCGCCTTGCGTTTCGTGGTCTTCTTCGCAGCGCGCTTTTTCGGGGCGGCGCGTTTCTTCGTCGCCTTCTTGGCGGCCCGCTTCTTCGGGGCCTTGCGCTTCGTGGTCTTCTTGGCAGCCGACTTCTTCGGGGCTGCCTTGCGTTTCTTCGCTTTCTTTCTCGGCGTCGCGGCGGGAGCCGTCGGCGTCATCATCGACATCATGTCAGCCATCATTGTTGCTTCTCCTGTCTGAGTTCATGTAACTGTTATGGTCGTTCACTCGCAGATGTCGCCGAACGTTGGGGGGAAAGCACGTTACTGCAACAAATTCGAGCCTACCCCTTGACAAATCCTTCGGCACCTGCTGCCTGCATTGTAGCCACGTTTTAAGCTTTTGCAAGATTTCGAACGCCGTCGGAACCGATCGAAACGCTACTGTTGCGAATCTGCACACCGCGTTCACGCGCGTTTCGGCTTGCGTTCGCGCGCATCAGGCGTCGAGTCGCGTTGGCAATCGCGTTTCGTGCGCGGTGAGCTCGGCGTGCGTTTCGCGCCGGCGGATCAGATGCGCGACGCCGCCGTCGACGAGCACCTCGCAAGCGCGCGGGCGCGCGTTGTAGTTGGAGCTCATCGACATCCCGTACGCGCCCGCGGTGCGCACGGCGAGGAGATCGCCTTCGGCGAGCGCAAGCGCGCGATCGTGCGCGAGAAAGTCGCCGCTCTCGCAGATCGGCCCGACGATGTCGAAGCGCGCCTCGCCGCCGCTGCGCACCCGCACCGGATCGACGGCGTGCCATGCGTTGTAGAGCGACGGACGCAGCAGGTCGTTCATCGCCGCGTCGACGATCGCGAAGTTGCGCGCCGCACCCGGTTTGACGACGCGCACGCGCGTCAGCAGGATGCCGGCGTCGCCGACGAGGCGGCGGCCGGGCTCGAACAACACGCGCTCGCGGCGGCCGCGCATGAGCTTGTGCACCATTGCCGCGTAATCGGTGATCGCGATCGGCGTTTCGTCGCGGTAGCGAACGCCCAGTCCGCCACCGAGGTCGATGTGCTCGAGCGCGACGCCATCCGCGGCGAGTGCGTCGGCGAGCGACAGCAGCCTGACCGCTGCTTCGCGATACGGTCCAAGCTCGGTGATCTGCGAGCCGATGTGGATGTCGATGCCGCACACGGCGATCGAGGGCATTTGCGCCGCGCGGCGGTACAACGCGTGCGCGTCGTCGAACGCGACGCCGAACTTGCTCTCCTTGAGCCCGGTCGCGATGTACGGATGCGTCCGCGGATCGACGTCCGGGTTGACGCGAAAGCTGATGGGCGCGCGCTTGCCCATGCGCGCGGCGACGGCGGCGAGATGGTCGAGTTCGGCCGGTGATTCGACGTTGAAGCAGAGGATCCCCGCGGCAAGCGCCGCTTCCATCTCGGCGTCGCCTTTCCCCACGCCTGAGAAGACGACCTTCGCCGGATCACCGTCCACCGCGAGCACGCGCGCGAGTTCGCCGCCCGACACGATGTCGAAGCCGCTGCCCTGCTGCGCGAACAGATCCAGGATCGCGAGCGATGGGTTCGCCTTCATCGCATAGCAGATGAGATGCGGCACGCCCGCGAACGCGGTGTCGAATTCCTCGAACGCCTGCCCGAGCATCGCTCGCGAATAGACATAGCACGGCGTTCCGTAGCGCGCGGCGAGCACCGACAGCGGCACGCCCTCGGCGCAAAGCTCGCCGCCGACGTAGCCGAATTCGTTCACCTGGCTGCGGGTGGCGCGGAAGGTGGAGGAGGAGGAAGCGCTGGCGACGTCGTGGCCGGCGGCGTCGCGGTATTCGGGATGGCCGGCGGCATCGCAGTCGCGGGAACGACCTTCGGCAGCGGCCGGAGCGGTCCCTTGATGCCGCACGCGGTCAGGCCCGCGATCATCGCGAAAATCACGACGACGGCAAGCGCGCGCGAGCGATCCGATTGACGTAACATCGCCCACGAATCCTAGCATGCCACGATGGACGAAACCGCCTTCATTGCTGCCGCCGACGCGACGCTCGACAGGATCGGCCTGGCGCTCGACGCCGCGCTCGAGACGAGCGATTCCGACCTCGACTGGGAGCTGAAGGACGGCGTGCTGACGATCGAATGCGACGACGACAGCCGCATTATCGTCAATCGCCATGTGCCGAGTCGCGAGATCTGGGTCGCCGCGAAGAACGGGGGCTTTCACTTTCGCGCGGTCGACGGGCGCTGGCGCGATGCGCGCGGCGACGACGAGCTCGCGGCGGCACTCGTGAGGCTGTTGAAGGCGCAGGGGCGGATCGCCGTGCGCATGCCGGAACTCCCGGCGCCTTAGCGGCACCTGCGCGATGCGCGACGAAGCCACGAAAGTTACGCCGCCAGCAGCGCGGTCCAGTCGTCGAGCTGACGGCGGAGCGCCGCGTGACCGGGCAGGAGCGCCTCAACCTCCGCCCAGAAGCGCTGCGAGTGGTTGAGCTCGATGATATGCGCGACTTCATGCGCGACCACGTATTCGGCGAGTAGCGGCGGCAGCTGTACGAGCCGCCAATTGAGGCGAATCTCGCCCTTCGCGTTGCAGCTGCCCCATTCGCTCCGCGCGTTCGACAGGCGAACCGATGGCGTACGCGCGCTCACTCGGCGAACGTAATGCGCGACGCGCGCGGCGACGAGCATCCACGCCTGGTCCCGCAGCCACTGGCCGACGCAATCGGCCACCTGACGCTCATCGTGCGCGTGCGGATGACGGACAGTGACGTGGAAGAGATCGGCCGCGATTTCCGCGCGCCGCGCCGGATGCACGGCGAGGGCGAGCTGCGCGCCGCGGAACACGATCGGGGCACCGGATTTCCATTCGCGGGGCATCACGTTCCGCCGGCGTGCGCGCCATTCGGCGAGCGAGCGCAGGATCCACGTCGCGCGCTCGACGAGCGCAGCCTCGATGTCGCGCAGCGTCACCCAGCGCGGTGCCCGCACCGTCAGCCCTTCGAAATGCACTTCCATGCCGATCGAGCGCCGCCGCGCGCGGATCAGCCGGTAGTCGATCGTTTGTCCCGCGAGGACGACGCGGCGCAACGGGCCGTTGGCGACGCGCAGCTGGCCGCGATCGGACGGCTCGAGTCTTGCGCGGCCCCCCCACGCTTGCGGTCGCATTGGCCAATACGGCCGCTGCGCTGCCCCATAGGGGGCGCTATTCGCCTCGGCCTCCTTGCGGGCTGTCGTGATCCGCGGCTCGAGCGTGTCGCCTTCGCGTCCACGCTCGCGGACGCGCTCTTCGCGCCTTGGCTTCGCCACCGCTCGCATGGACGTTCGTTGGGGCGGCCCGGCGGCGCTTGTATGATCCCCCCACGCTTGCGGCTTCGCCGCTGCGCTGCCCCCGGTGGGGGCGCTATTCGCTCCTTGGGGCGGCCCGGCGGCGCTCATGCAGGCCCCAGGCGCGCCACTTCGCCTTCGGTCCACGCCTCGACAGCATTCATCAATTGCGTCGGATCCATCGTCCCCGATGCGATCGGCGTGCCGATCGACAAGGTTATCGTGCCGGGGCGCTTGCCCATCACGCCCTTCGGCCACAGCCAGCCGGCGTTGTGCGCAACCGGCAGAATGGGCACTTGCATTTCGATCGCGAGGCGTGCGGCGCCGCTCTTGTAATGGACACGCCTGCCCACGGCGATTCGCGTGCCCTCCGGATAAAGAACGATCCAGAAGCCCTGCGCGAATCGCTTCCTTCCCTGGCCCGCGATCTGGACCATTGCATTCTCACCGGCCGAGCGATCGATGGTAATCGGCGACGCGAGCGCGAACGCCCAGCCGAAAAATGGCAGGGACAGCAATTCTTTTTTCGCGACGTACGCGAGTGGCGGCAAAAGGCGCGACAGGAACAGTGTTTCCCACGCCGAGCTGTGCTTGCACGTAACGATATGCGGGGTCGCGGGAATGTTCTCCAGTCCGATCACGCGATGCCGAATGCCGCAGATCCAGCGCGCGCCCCACAGATTCAAGGCGCACCAACCGGTTATGAACCGATAGCGTCGCACGGGCGGCAACCACGCGACGGCGAAAACCGTGAGTGCATAAAGCGGGGTAACGATCGTCTGGAACAGCCCGAACGCGAGCGAGCGGAACGCCGAGGCCATCAGTCCGTCATTCCGCGACCAGCAACGCCGAAGCGACGAACGCAAGATCGGGAAAGATCACCGTATTCCTCGGAAAGCCGCCGTCGCGCAGTGTCTTTTCGCCCTTGCCGGTGAGCACGAGCATCGGCTGGGCACCCACGGTGTCGGCTGCCTGCAAGTCGCGCAGTCCGTCGCCGACGCATGGGACGCCGGCCATGTCGACGTTGAAGCGTATGCCGATCTCGAGCAGCATGCCGGCCTTCGGCTTGCGGCATTCACAGCGCGATTCAGCGGTGTGCGGGCAGTAGAAAATGGCATCGATGCGGCCGCCCACCTGCGCGAGTGCACGGTGCATCTTGTCGTGGATGGCGTTGAGCGTCGCGAAATCGAGCAGCCCGCGCCCGACGCCCGATTGATTCGTGGCGACGGCGACGCGATAACCGGCGTGATTGAGTCGTGCGATCGCCTCAAGGCTCCCCGGGATCGGCCGCCATTCGTCGGGCGACTTGACGAACTGGTCGCTGTCGTGATTGATGACGCCGTCGCGGTCGAGGACGATGAGCCGCAGGGTGCGAGTCGGCATTACGGCGTCGGCAGCGAACTGGACCATGCGCGGGTCTGGATCTGCCGGTCGTGCGTTGGTCGCCGGTCGTTCACGCGGCGAGCTTCGAGATGTCGGCGACGCGATTCATCGTCGCCGCCACGCGGTTCAGGAGCGCGAGCCGATTCTCGCGCAACTCCGCGTCGCCGACCATCACCATCACCTCGTCGAAAAAGCGGTCGACGGCCGGTTTCGCCGAAGCGAGGGCCTTCAGTGCACTCGTGTAATCGCCACGGGCGCAATGCCCGTCGACTTCCGGCGCCAGCGTCTGGAACGAGTGCCAGAGATCGCCTTCGGCGCCCTGCGTCAACCGTTCGACATCGACGCTCGCGGCCGCTTCGCCACCGCTCTTGCGCAGGATGTTGACGATGCGCTTGTTGGCCGCGGACAGCGCTGCCGCTTCGGGAAGCGATTCGAACGCTTTCACGGCCGCGAGCTGGTCGGGAACGAGATCGATGCGTTGCGGCCGCTGCACGAGCACAGCCTCCACCTGGTTCGCCGTGTAGCCTTGTTCGCGCACATGGCCGCGCAAGCGTTCGTACAGGAATTCGGCGAGTTCATCGGGTACGGGTCTCGTCGCGGGGACGCTGTTGAATGCCTGGAACGCGAGGCCGAGCAGGCCCGGCAGCGGCAGTGCGAGCCGCTTTTCGATGAGAATTCGCAGCACGCCGATCGCGGCGCGACGCAATCCGAACGGATCCTTGTCGCCAGTCGGCTGCGCGCCGATGCCGAACAGTCCGGCCAGCGTTTCGAGCTTGTCGGCGAGTGCGACCGCCTGCGCGACCGGTCCTTCGGGCAAGGCATCACCGGCGTAGCGCGGCCAATAGTGCTGCGCGATCGCGTCCGCCACGGCAGGCGCTTCGCCGTCGTGCTGCGCGTAATAGCGCCCCATCGTGCCCTGCAGCTCGGGAAATTCGCCGACCATGTCGGTGACGAGGTCCGCCTTCGCCAGGAGCGCCGCGCGATCGGACAGTGCGTGCTCGGCACCGATCCGCGGGCCGATGTTCCGCGCGAGGAAGCGCAGCCGCTCGACGCGATCGCCCAATGTGCCGAGCTTGTTGTGATAGACGATGCTGCCGAGCCGCGCGACGCGCGACGCGAGCCGGTGCTTCCGGTCCTGGTCGTAGAAGAATTTCGCATCCGCAAGGCGGGCGCGCAGCACGCGCTCGTTGCCGCGGATGATCGCCGACGGGTCCTCGGTCGTCAGATTGCTGACGAGGAGGAAGCGATGAACGAGCTTGCCGCGCGCATCCGCGAGAGCAAAATACTTCTGGTTCTGCTGCATCGTCAGGATCAGGCACTCCTGCGGCACGGCGAGAAACGCGGGATCGAACGTGCCTTCGTACACGGCGGGCCATTCGACGAGGGCGGTCACTTCGTCGAGCAGCGCATCGGGCATGATCACGGTCGCGTCCGAGGCGGCGGCTTGCAGGCCACGCACGATGGCGACGCGGCGCTGTGCGAACGAGGGCAGCACTTTGCCTTCCGCCTCGAGCGTCGGCGCGTACGCTTGCGCGGTTTCGATCGAAAGGTCGGAGCGGGCGAGAAAGCGATGCCCGGCGCTGGTTCGTCCGGCTGCAAGGCCGAGCGCGGTTACGGGAATCACGCCGCCGCCGTGCAGTGCGAGCAGGCGGTGCGCGGGACGGACGAATTCGACGTCGTTGTAGTAGCTGCCCGCGGCGGGATAGCGCATGCGTTTTTGGATCGGCAGCCGCGCGATGGCGATGTCGAGCGATTCCTGCAGGGCTCGTTCGAGCGACATCCCCTGCACGAGGCGCCGAAGATAGACGTATTCGGCGTTGCCATCCGATGCGACGTAGAGTCGATCCTCCCCTTCGGCGATCTCGAGCCCGGCCGTTGCGAGGTGGCCCCGACCGAGCGACGTCAGCTTCTTGCGCAATGCCTCGGACGGTGCACCGCTCGCATCGCGCGCGACCTTCGCCGGCATCAGCCTGTCGATCGCTTCGGCATCCGCGGCGGCGCTTCGAACGTCGGTAACCGAAACGGCGACGCGGCGCGGCGTGGCGTAAGGCGTCGCCTCGCTCGCCTCCGTAAGCACGTTGCGACGTCGCAGTTCCGCAACGAGCGTGTCTGCGAATGCGGTTCCGAGCGACTTCAGCGCCTTCGGCGGCAGCTCCTCGGTGACGAGCTCGACGACGAGCGTCTGCGTGCGCGAACGCTGACCCGGTGCGGCCCGCTGCGGACTCATGCGCCGGCAGCCGCCGCCTGTTTGCGCAGATTCGCGGGCAGCATCGGGAAGCCGAGCGCCTCTCGCGAGTCGACGTACGCCTGCGCGACCTGCCTCGACAGCGCGCGAATGCGGCCGATGTACGCGGCGCGCTCCGTCACGGAAATCGCGCCGCGCGCATCGAGCAGGTTGAACGCGTGCGCGGCCTTGAGGATCATTTCGTAGCCCGGCAGCGGCAGGTGCTCGTCGAGCAGCCGCTTCGCTTCGTCTTCGAAGAGGGCGAACTGCTCGGTGAGCTTCGGCGCGTTCGACTGCTCGAAGTTGTACGTCGACTGCTCGACCTCGTTCTGGTGATGGACGTCGCCGTATGTCAACGTCCGCCCGATCCCGCCTCCTTTC
>JALYSS010000096.1 GCA_030854685.1 Pseudomonadota bacterium
GAGGTTGGCGGCATACAGCAGGATCATAACAACCGACACGCCGAGACTGAGATCCTCGTCGGTGACCCTTTGATCTGCACCGGGCGCGAGCTGACGGCCGGCAGGGTCGAAGACCGCAGGCAACAGCAATGCGATGACGACAAGGATGAGCAGGCTGGCAAGTTGCCCGGCTTTGTCGCGATTGAACAGCTGCTGCGGGCGGCCGATGCTGCCGACAACGATGGCCAAGCCGAGGCCAAGGAGGCTGGTGCCGATGATCGGCCCCGTAATCTGGGCGCGCACGACGTCGATCTTCCCAGTGGCGAGCACAAAGAACGCCAGAACAACCTCGGCGAGGCTGCCGAAGCTGACATTGAGCAGGCCGCCGATGGCCGAGCTCGTTTTCGCGGCGAGTTGCTCGGTGGCGCGCCTCACCCAATCGGCCAGGACGCCGATCGCCACGGCGCCGGCAACAAAGATCCAGATCGCGCCGACCGGAGCAAAATAGTGCAGTGCCGGCGCCAGCGGGACGATTAGGAGCAGGACAAGCGGGATGGCAAGTTTGCGCAGGTCCAAGCGACGGCGTCAGATGTGACGTTTCAGGACGTTGCCTACTCAATCCAACTGCAAGAAGCCGCTGGCGACGATTTTGCCAGGGTCCTGAGTGTACACAGTCACCATTGCATGCCCGAATGCCGCCGGGCGGTCGACAGGGCTATCGTGCGAACCTTTGCCAGGCGAATGTACCGCGATATCGCGTGGTCTGCGCGCGACTGCGCCCGTTTCGCTTGACGTGGACGTTTTTCCTGGGAGCTAGCATGAAGATATTCGGAGTCAACTGGGTCGGACTCAACGCGGAGAACGGCCAAAAGCTTGCGCTATCGCTCATATTTGTTGTCGTTTTGCTGCTCCTTGCTCGCCTCATGCGCGCCCTGGCCGGTGTCGCTCTCGGTCGCACCGACTATGCGACCACCCAGACCAGGTTCTGGACGCGGCAAGCGATCAGCCTGATCGCCGCCGTCGTGCTGATAATTGGCCTGCTGTCGATCTGGTTTAACGATCCGATAAGGTTGGCCACGGCGTTCGGCCTCATGTCCGCCGGCCTGGCCTTCGCTTTGCAGCAAGTGATCACCGCGATTGCGGGCTACTTCGTCATTCTGCGCGGATCAACTTTCACGATCGGTGATCGCATCTCGATGGGCGGGGTCCGCGGCGATGTGCTGCGTCTTGGATTCATCCAGACGACTATTATGGAAATGGGTCAGCCACCAAGCGTACAAGCCGCGGATCCCGCCATGTGGGTCAAGAGCCGCCAGTTTACAGGCCGCATCGTGACGGTTAGCAACGCCCGGATCTTCAGCGACCCGGTGTTCAACTACACGCGGGATTTTCCATTCATTTGGGAGGAAATGACGATTCCGATTACGTATAAGGCGGATCGCGCCAAAGTAGAGGAAATCTTGATCATCGCTGCCAAACGGCATGCTATCGATCCCGATGCACTGGCAGCCGACGCAAAGGATGATCTACAACGGCGTTTCAGCGTGGAGCCAATCGAGCTCTCACCTAGGGTGTTCTTCCGCATTACCGACAACTGGCTGGAGTTGACGGTGCGCTTCATTGTGGGTACTCACCTAATCCGGGGCGTCAAGGATGCGATGAGTCGCTTCATTGTCGATGAGCTGGACAAGGCGAAGATTGGCGTTGCATCGGCCACGTACGATATCGTTGGATTTCCGGCAATCGAGTTACGTCGTACAGATATGGAGGCAGACATGCGACGATGAATCGGGACGGGCGACCTCATTTTAGCAAGTGCCTGATTGTGCTCCCTGCCGCAACCGCGACATGGAACTCCAACATTCGGGGTGGGCTTTGGGTCATTCGTGATCGCGACTTCCGCTTAGTCAGGTTCGGCGTCAACCCCAAGTTGATTGCACCGGTGGTGTGCGGAGGCATCGTAAATTCCAGATGAGCGGACGACCCGGACATTCACGGTCTTGTGTTTTGTCGTTACCGCGAGCCCATCGACGCCGGCGCGGTGCAGTAGCTTGGAGCGGTGGTACGACGGCTTCGCGACGCCCTGTAGAGTCAGCAAGCCGAAGCCAAATTGGAACGCGGTGCTGGGCTTATTATACGTGCATTTATTTATAAAATAGCCCACTCAGGGCGGTGCGGAACGGCGCACAGGCTGCGTTTGCGCGTCGAGCGCCGCGATCGCCCGAACGCGCTCGACTTCGACCTTGTCGCGGTCGTGATCGGTGTCGATGGTCCGGCGCGCGAGGTCGGTCACGAGCGCCAGGTGGTGCCTCAACGATTCGCGACGGCTGCCATCGACGGTGCGTGACGCAATGGTGGCAATCGCGCGCAGCATGTGCGCCATCACCGCGACGTTCCTGGCCGCATTGTTCCTGATCTGGTCGAACGCCATATCGAGCATGTCGGCGAAGGACGTGCCCGGCATGATCAGGCGCACCTGCCCATCCTCGGCTTTGAGGTTCATCGGCATGGCGCGCGCAGCGACGTGCGCAAGGGCCGCCGCCAGATGGTCGATGCACATGACCGCGGTCGTCGTGTCGTTGATCCCCGGTGAAAGCGCCTTGAGCGCAATATCCACCAGCTGTCGGATACCGAAGCCGGGTTCCTGGTCGATGGTGCGAAACCGATTTATGGAGATCGAGTCCAGAAACTTGGCGAGCGCCTGCTCTTCGACAGCGGTCTTTTCGGAAATCGACATCAGCGGTGACCTTTCCGTGGCGAAATCCCCCGGACGTACGTCGAGGCGAACAATGACCCCGTGCTCTTGCGCCAGCTTCAACAGCTCCGTCGCGGCGATATTCTGGACATAGCCACGCGCGCGCGAGCCCACCGGGCGCCATCGCTTCGCTTCGGCATTCGCGTCAAACGCTTGAACCTGCTCCGCAGTCGGCACCTGCTCTGCCTCGTCGGGAAACGCGCGGTCCGTCGCGGCGAGCGTTTCGGCGGTGATGGACGCGATGATGGTCGTGGCCTGGATGGATGTCGCGATGTGGTGAATAAAAAAAACCAGCACCGCAATCCCCAGCACCGCGAGCAGAAGTCCTGCGAATACGGCGAGCGAGGGTATGAAATCTCCTTCGCTGGTGCCACGGATGGTTCGCAGCACAACGAGGCAATAAGTGAAGATACCGACGAAACATCCGAGGACGAACTGGTTGCGGCGATCGCGCATGAAGTTTCGCAGGATGCGCGACGTATATTGACCCGAGGCTGTCACCAGCGCGGCGATGGTCAACGAAAAGGTGATGCCGGCCACCGTAATCATGGACCCCGCGATCGTCGAAAGCATCCCCCGCGATCCGTCCGCGCCTGCGCCGAACAAAAGAGGAAACCGTTCAGCCCACTTCAATTCGAGGTGTTTGTCGGCTTCGACGAGTCCAACGGCGAGCAGAATCGACACGGCCACGATGATCGTGGGAACGAACCAGAGGCTGGATCGAATGCTTACCCACAGTGTTTTGAGGGGATTCACGCCCGGAGCGATCTCGCTGTCGAGCAGATCAGGCGCTTCATCGTGTTCTCCGCTTTGGACGAGGCAGCCGCATCCAATCTTCTCCTTCCAACCGGCTTGAACAGCGGAGCACTGCGAGGGATCACGGGAGCTCGCCATCGTCCCAAGCTGCATCATGAACCGCAAAGACGGCGTTGTCTTTTCCAGCGCTTGCCGCAACGCCACAAACGGCCGGCACGTTCGTCGAGTGCCGACGCGATGGCGGTGCTCAACGAAGCGAAGGGCAAGCATCCCGAGCGCGTGTTCAGCTACAAGGGCAGGCCGCTCGGTCAGGTGAACACGAGATCGTGGCGCAATGCCTCGAAGCGCGCCGGCATCGAGAAGTTCGGCTGGCACGACCTGCGCCACGTCTGAGCCACCTGGCACGTCATGGCCGGTACGACGATGGCGGAACGGCAGGAACTCGGCGCGTGGAAGTCGGCGTTGATGGTGAAGCGCTATGGGCACTTCGCGCACCGCTTCGATGCATTCGAGACGTTTGTGCGCGGATCGGCACGCAAATTAAGTCTTATACCGGGCACGCGAGACGTGATATGATGATTTGGTGACAACTCACCAATACACCCGCCATGGCCCGACTGACGATCACTCTGAGCAATGAGCGCCACCGCGCTCTGCGCGAGGCGGCTATGAAGCGTCGAAAGACGATTGGCCAGTTGATCGAGGAAAGCCTGGAGTTCTACGGGATCAAGACTGTGCGCAGCGCCGAGCAACTCGTGGCGAATGCGCGTGCGCGCGCGTCGCTCAGCGATGCCGATGCATTGCGGCTTGCGGTGGCCGAGACGCGCGCCGCCCGGCTTCGATGAAGTATGCGGCAGCGGTCATCGATACCAATATCGTCGTCGCGGCCCTGCTGACTGGGGTCAGCGACTCTCCCACTGCCAGGATTCTCGACGGGATGTGCAAAGGCGCATTTCCGTTTCTGCTGTCCACCGCCCTCCTCGGCGAGTATCGGGAGGTGCTCCTGCGGAAGAAGATACGCGTGCTCCATGGCCTAAGTGAGTCTCAGGTCGATATCCTGCTGACGGTCCTCGCGGCCAATGCGATCGTACGCGAGCCGGAGCCGCGAACGGGGGCGCCCGATGCCAAGGATGATCATCTTTGGTCTCTTGTTCAGAGCGAGTCGAATTGCGTGCTGGTCACGGGCGACCAGGCGTTGGCGAAAAGCCCACCGCCAAAATCCGTTGTTCTTCAGCCGCGGGGATTCGTGGACTCGCTTCCGGCGTAACGTGTGGGTAGTGGTCTGGCCGATTTGGCGCGCCGCTTCAGGAAGCCTTGGACCGGCAATTCCGGCAACTTCTTCAGGAGGCCGGTCTGCAAAGGGGGCGTGCATGCCATCGCCGCAATCCCGAGCAGCGAAACCGCCACCACGCCCCGGAGCAGTCCAATTTCCTCCCCGGAGGCATTTTGAAGATACTCACGCAAGGGCTCCGGCTCCTCGCCCATCCAGCGGGTGATCGACGACATCACATTCTCCTGCTCGAAGTTGGCTATGGTATTGGCTCGCTCGCGTGCGCGAGGGTGAGCGCATCGTCCCTGTGGGGACTCCTGAAACACGCAAGTGTCAGACCAGAACCCAATCGGGTCGATCTCCGCTTCGCGGGGAAGGTGCGACGACAGCATCGGCGTCGCGAGATTGGCGGGCATAATTCCGCTTCGTAACATCAACCATTTTCAAGACAGTCGAGCCGAGCAGGATGGGCAGACCGATCGAGTTCGACCGCGCGACCGCGCTCGACGCTGCGATGCACCTGTTCTGGCGACAGGGTGTGCGTCGTGCTTCGCTCGCCGATCTTACGGCGGCGATGGGTCTCAGCCGATCGTCGTTCTACAACAGCTTTCGCACCAAGCAGAGGGTGCTCGAGGAGGCCGTCGATCGTTACTCGGCGGCACAAGCAGCGAAGCTCGCAGAGGCGACACGCAAGGCGAGCCTGCATACAGCGCTGCAGCGCATCTTCGCGATGATCGCGCGTTCGTATCAGCAGCGTTCATCTGCTTGATGCAAGACGCCGCGAACCTTACTAACTAGTCCGTAGCATAGGCTACAGATCGCGCTCTGAAAAATGAGCGAACCAAGGCGGGACGCGACTGAATAGCGAGCAAGTCGGCGGTGACGCGTTGGCGCAGCGATTCATCCTTGAGAAGCGCCCGGACGCCGCTCAGCACCTTCGCGCCGATCACGCAGTCCTGCGTGAGGCTGCGCTACGTACCGAGTACGTCGCGCAGCACCATGATCTCAGGACGACGAACACCGTGGAAGTTCTCAGTGCTTCGTACGACGCTCGACGACCGCAGTCGACCCTCTCCCGACACCCGTGCACTGCCAAAACCGACGTTGGCGAGGTCCCACGTCGAGCGGGCCGGCGGCCTGTCGCGGCTGAGATGATCTCGCCACCAGCAGCAACACCGGCAGCCGCAGCCCTTGACGCGGCAGTGCGCATGCAATAACGTATACGTTAGCGCGCACACAAATGCAGATCGGGACTCGACAGTGCGCGGTGCCCACGGAGGAACGAGGCAATGGTCGTCGATGCGGACTGCAACGCAATCGATCCAACCTCCATCACGCGCATCGGCAGCGGCCTGAAGCGACCCGAGTGCGTACTCTCCACAGCGCGCGGTGACCTATACACGTCAGATTGGCGCGGCGGCGTCGCCCACATCCATCCGGATGGCCAGCAGACGCTTTACCACTGCGAGCTCCCAGACGCCCGGCCGGCCCGGCCCAACGGCATCGCGCTGCGCCGCGACGGCTCGTTCCTGTTCGCGGACCTAGGCGCCGACCTGGGCGGCGTATTCGCGCTCGCCCGCGACGGATCGGTCCGCCCCTTTCTCGAGGAAGTCGACGGCGTCGCGCTGCCGCCGTCGAATTTCGTCTTCGAGGACAACCGCGGGCGCGTGTGGATCACGGTCAGTACGCGGTGCGTCCCGCGCGCGCTCGGCTATCGTCGAGACGTGGCTGACGGCTTCGTCGTGCTGGTCGACGAGCGTGGCGCGCGAATTGTCGCCGACGGGCTGGGCTACACCAACGAGGTTGTTCTCGACGTGCGCGGCGATTGGCTCTACGTCAACGAAACCTTCGCGCGGCGCACGTCGCGTTTTCCGTTGCGCAACGACGGTTCCCTCGGCTCGCGCGAGACGTTTACCGAGTATGGCGCGGGCACCTTCCCGGACGGCATGGCATTCGACGAAGAAGGCCATCTGTGGGTGGTGTCGATCATCAGCAACCGCGTGCTGCGCGTCGCGCCCGACGGGACGACAGTGACGGTGCTCGAGGATGCCGATCCTGGTCACGTTGCATGGGTCGAAGCGGCCTACCTTGCCGGTGAACTCGACCGACCGCATCTGGACGGCGTCAAGAGCCGCATGCTGCGGAATATTTCGAGCGTCGCGTTCGGAGGGCCAGACAGGCGCACCGCGTATCTGGGCTGCCTGCTGGACGACGCGATCTATGCCTTCCCTTCGCCGGTCGCGGGACTCGCGCCGGCGCACTGGAACTGGCCGGCATGAACCCGAAACGTGAGATGAACGCCGGCCCGCCGAATCCCGCCGAGTCCGCCGACGCGGGCGGCTCGCTCGTCGAATCGGCGTACCGCACGATGCGCCAGCGCATCCTCGACAACGTGTGGTCACCGGGCCATCGCGCGCTCGAGCAGGAGCTTGCCCTCGAACTCGGCATGAGCCGCACCCCGGTGCGCGAGGCGCTGATCCGCCTGCAGAAAGAGGGGTTGGTCGAGGTCATCCCGCGCCACGGAATGAACGTGCTGCCGGTGTCGGCAGACGACATGCGCGACATCTACGAGATGCTCACCGCGCTGGAGGCCATGGCCGCCGAGCTTGCCGTGCGCCGCCGTCCCACCGAGGCGCAGCTGAAGCCGCTGGTCGACGCGTCGCGCGACATGGGGCGCGCGCTCAAGGCCGACGACCTCGATGCGTGGGCCGCCGCCGACGAGCGCTTCCACCAGCACCTCATCATCCTGTCCGGCAATCGCCTGCTGATCGAAGCCGTGCAGAACTGCTGGGATCGCGCGCACCGTGCCCGTATGGTCACGCTGCGCATGCGACCCAAGCCGACGCATTCGACGCGTGAGCACATGGACGTGGTCGAGAAGATCCGCGCCGGCGATGCGCGAGGGGCCTCCGACGCGCATCGTGCTCATCGCGAGCGCGGCAGCCGCGAGCTCCTGGCGATCCTCGAACAGTATCGACTGAAAAACCTGTGAGAATAAAATGACCACCGCCACCGCGACCCGCGTCTTCGACATCGCCGTTCTGCCCGGGGACGGCATCGGTCCCGAGGTGATCGACGCCACGGTTCCGATTCTCGAAAAGCTCGCGCGGAACGCGCCTTACGCGCTCAGCTTCACGTCGCACGCCGCCGGAGCGCTGCACTACAAGTCCACCGGCGACGCGCTGCCGGCCGCCACGCTGGCCGCGGCACGCGCCGCCGACGCGATCCTGTTCGGCGCCATGGGCTGGCCGGAAATCCGCTATCGGGACGGCACCGAGATCGCGCCGCAGCTCGATCTTCGCGTTGAGCTCGATCTGTATGCCGGCGTCCGTCCGGCGCGGGCGATTCCCGGCATCGCGCTCCCCCTTGCCGATGCGCGCGCGCGCGACATCGACCTGGTTGTCGTTCGCGAGTCGACGGAGGGGCTGTTCGCGTCGCGCGGCAAAGGGGAAATGGTCGGCGACTCCGAAGCGCGCGACACGATGGTCATCACCCGGCGCGGCAGCGAGCGCGTGCACGATTTCGCGTTCCGCCTCGCGCGGCGGCGCAAGCAGCGCGGCCGCCCCGGACGCGTCACCTGCGTGGACAAGGCCAACGTGTTTCGTTCGATGGCCTTTTTCCGCAGGATCTTCGACGAGCGCGCGAGCATGTTTCCGGACATCGAGGCGCGTCACAACTACATCGACGCCACGGCGCTCGATCTGATCAGGAAGCCGTGGACTTTCGACGTCCTGGTCACCGAGAACATGTTCGGCGACATCCTCTCGGACCTGACGGCTGCGCTCGTGGGCGGGATGGGAATGGCGCCGTCCGCCGACATCGGCGATCGCCACGCCCTGTTCCAACCCTGCCACGGTTCCGCGCCCGACATCGCCGGCGCGGGCAAGGCGAATCCGACCGCGACGATCCTGTCGGCGGCGTTGATGCTCGATTGGCTGGCGGAGCGCGCCAACGACGACATATTGGGAACCGCCGCTCTACGATTGGAACGCGCGGTGGACGCCGTATTCGCATCCGGCCACATCGTTCCGTACGAGTTCGGCGGCCGCGATGGGACGAATGCGATCGCCGCCGCGGTCGCGTCCAACCTGTAGGGAGGCGGTAGTGGCGAAGCTTCGCGTGCTGGGCGTGGGGGCCGGTTTCTTCAGCCAGTTCCAGTATCTCGGCTGGCGCAACATCGCGGACGTCAACTGCGTGGCGATCGTCAACCGTGACCAGGCAAAGGCACGCGCGCTGGCCGAACGCTACGGCATACCCGAGGTCCACGGCGACCTCGACGCGGCGCTCGACGCCGTGAAGCCCGATCTCGTGGATCTCATCACGCCGCCGGAAACCCACCGCGCATTCGTGGCGAAGACCATCGCGCGCGGCATTCCTACGATCTGCCAGAAGCCGTTCGGCACCTCCTACGCCGACGCGACGGCGATCGCCGAAATGGCCGATCGCGCCCGCGTGCCGCTCGTAATTCACGAGAATTTCCGCTGGGAGCCGTGGTATCGCGAAGCGAAGCGGCTGATCGACGCCCGGACGCTTGGCGCACTGCATTCCATCGCTTTCCGGCTGCGTCCCGGCGACGGTCAGGGCCCGCGCGCCTATCTCGACCGGCAGCCCTACTTCCAGCAGATGCCGCGCTTCCTCGTGACTGAGACCGCCATCCACTGGATCGATACGTTTCGCTTCCTGATGGGCGAGGTGGCGGCGGTGTACGCGCGATTGCGTCGCATCAACCCAGCCATCGCAGGCGAGGATGCCGGCTACGTCGTCTTCGAATACGAAGGTGGCGCCACCGGGCTCTTCGACGGCAATCGCCTCAACGACCACGTCGCCGACAATCCGCGGCGGACGATGGGCGAAGCCTGGATCGAAGGTTCTGCCGGCGTGCTGCGCCTCGACGGCGACGCCCGGCTGTGGTGGAAGCCGCACCAGCAGGCCGAATCCGTGCACGCCTACGACCGCGGCCCCGACGACACTTTCGGCGGAGGTGCCTGCGAGTGGCTTCAGCGCCACGTCGTCGCCCACCTGCTCGCCGGCGCGCCGCTCGAGAATACAGCGCGCGATTACCTCGCCAACCTGCGCGTGCAGGAGGCGATATACCGCTCGGCGGCCGAGGGTCGCCGCATCGAGCTTGCTTCGTTCGACCCGCTGCAGCCGGAAATGGTCGGTGCCGGCGCAGTTCTCGCATGACCGCACCCATGGAGGATATGGCAATGAATCGGAGAAAGCTCGTGCAGCACATCGCCGTCGTGGCGGCCGCCTCGACGTTCCCGTTCGCCAAGGCAGCGCTGGCGCAGACGCAGACGGTGCTCAAGTTCAGTCACACCGATCAACCCGGTGGCGCCCGACAGAAAGCCGCCGAGCTGTTCGCGCAGAAGGTCGAGCAGTACACGCAGGGCCGCTACAAGGTGCAGGTGTATCCGGCCGGCCAGCTTGCCAACGACCCTAAGGCGGTCGAGCAGCTGCAGCTGGGAGGCGTCGACTTTACCGTGACGGGAACCGGAACGTATGCGACCCACATCCCGGCGTTGAACCTGACCGCTTTGCCGTTCCTCGTGGAATCGTACGATCAGGGCTGGAAGTTCTACGACGACTCGAAATGGCTCCAGGCCCAGTTCGCCAAGGGACCCGAGAAGGGATTCCGATTCCTCGCGACGTGGGAGGCCGGTTTCCGCAGCATGACGACCAAGAATCCACTGCGCACGCCGGCAGACGCCAAGGGCAAGAAACTGCGCAGCTTTCCCAACGAGATGATGCGCTGGACGCTCGACGCCATGGGCTTCAACGTGGTGATCATGCCGCTGCCGGAGGTCTACCTTGCGATCCAGCAGGGCGTCGTCAGCGGGCAGGAGAACCCCATCGACACGATCTACGCCAACAAGTTCTACGAGGTTGCGCCGTACGTGACGCTCACGCAGCATGTCTACAGCCCGATTCCGCTTACGATCGCGGAGAAGACCTGGCAGAAGCTCTCGCCGCAGGACCGCGAGGCCGTGACCCGGGCCGGCCGCGAGGTCGAGACCTGGATCCGCAACGAGATCCGCGCCAACGACGACCGCCAGCTCAAGGAAATGGCGTCCAAGGGCGCGAAAGTTTCGCGCCCGGATCTCGGGCCGTGGCGCGAAGCGGTCAAGCCGGTCTACGTCAAGGCGAAGGAAAAATACGGCGCGGACGTCGACGCCGTGCTCGCCGAGGCGGACACGGTGCGCAAGGCGTTGCCGGCGAAGTAGGCTGCGGATGACTCGGGCATGACACGATGAAGCTCATTCCACCCGGGCCGCCGGCGCCGGCGCCGATACGGCATTTCGGCGAGCTGGTCGACTGGACCACTGTGTCGTTGGGCGCCGCGATCGTACTGATGGTGTTCACCAACGTCGTGTTCCGCTTCCTCAGCATCGAGCTCGCATGGACCACCGAGCTTTCCGAGGTCATGATGGTGTGGGTCACATTTCTCGGCGGCGCAGCGGCGGCCCGGCGTGCCGAGCACATCGCCATCACCGAGTTCGTCGACATGCTGGCGCAGGCGCCGCGCCGGTACACCGACGCGGCGATCCAGCTGGTCGTTGCATTGGTTCTCGTGCTGCTGGTCTGGTTCGGCTCCGGCATTGCATGGTCGAGCTGGGGCAATCGCCTGACCGTGCTCGACTGGCCAATGACGGTCGAATACCTCGCGCTGCCGGTGGGCTCGGCAGCGGCGTTGGTCTTCGTGCTGTTCGATCTCGTGCAGATTGCCCGCGGCAAGTCGCGGGCCGAGCGGTACGGGGAGTGAGCGATGCTGACACCCGAGATCTTCGGGGCGTTCATGGCGATTGCGCTCTGCGGCGTTCCGCTCGTGTACGCGATCCTGATCACCACCGTCGGCACCATCTGGGTCAAGGGCTTCAGCTATCCGCTGGAGGCGATTTTCCTCGCGTACATCAGCGGGGTGGAACCGTTCCTGTTGATCGCGGTGCCACTGTTCATCTTCGCCGGCGAGTTACTCTCCCACGGGGGTGTGGGCCGGCGCATCGTTAACTTCACGCAAACGCTATTCGGCTTTCTCCCTGGAGGCCTCGGCATCGTGGCGGTCTCATCATGCCTCATGTTTGGCGGAGTGTCGGGATCTGCGTTGGCGGACACCGCCGCGATCGGCTCGCTGGTTGTCCCGGCGATGGCCGCGCGCGGCTACGGTCGACCATTCATCGCCGCGCTGCTGGCGGTGGCCGGCACGCTCGCGCTGCTCATGCCGCTGTCGATCCCGTTCCTGGTCTTCGCGTTCCTGTCGGGCGTGTCGATGCGTCAGCTCGGGATGGCGGGGATCATCCCGGCGTTCGTGCTGGCGCTGCTCCTCTCGCTGGTCTGTGTCTGGTACGGCAAGAAGACCGGATGCGACAACGGCAGCACGCGCGCCACGCCGCGCGAGATCTGGATCGCGTTCAAGGACGCCGCGCCCGCGCTGGCGATGCCGCTCATCATCGTCGGTGGCATCTGGTCCGGGCTGTTCACGCCGACCGAGGCGGCGGCGGTGTCCGTGGTCTACGGCCTCGCGGTGTCACTGGCGTTGTATCGCGACATCACCTGGCGCGATCTGCCCAGAATGGCGCTCAACGCGCTGCGCACGAGCGCCGTGGTGATGCTAATCGTCGGCGCCACGGGGGCGCTCGCGTGGCTCATCACGGCGGAGCAGGTCGCCGTGCAGCTCGCGGCCTGGGTGACCCGGGTCGCGACGCACCCGTGGGAGTTCCTGCTGTTTGTCAACGTCGCGCTGCTGCTGCTCGGCATGTTTATCGAACCGCTGCCGGCGATGCTGCTGACTGCGCCCCTACTGCTTCCCATCGCCCAGACGTTCCACATCGACCTCGTGCACTTCGGCGTGGTGGTCACGGCCAACCTCGCGATTGCGCTGGTCCATCCGCCCGCGGGACCGGCTCTCTTCATCGCCGCCAAGCTCGCGGACGTCCGGATCGGCGCCGCGACGCGGGCATTGCTGCCGCTACTTGCCGCCGACTTAGTCGTGCTGTTGCTGATCACGTATATCGAGCCGCTTTCGCTGTTCCTGGTGCGCCATGTCCTGTGAAAACGGCGGGCGGCCGACGGTGCGAACGCCGCGGCGGCACCCCCTGGAGCGATAATCGTCCGTACACGGGCAGACGCTTGGCATTGAATCCACTTCTCCTCGGCGCCATTGCCGACGACTTCACCGGCGCGACGGACCTTGCAAACATGCTGGTTCGTGCCGGCATGCGCACGGTGCAGACGATCGGCGTTCCGGCCGCGCGCACGATTGACGGCGCACCCGATGCGGTTGTCGTGGCGTTGAAGTCGCGCACGATCCCGGCCGCCGCTGCAGTCGCGCATTCCCTCGCGGCGCTCGCATGGCTGCGGACCGCCGGTGCGCAGCAGATCTACTTCAAGTACTGCTCGACGTTCGATTCGACGGACGCCGGCAACATCGGCCCGGTGGCGGACGCGCTGATGGACGCGCTCGGCACGCGCTTCACGATTGCGTGCCCGGCGTTTCCGGTCAACAAGCGCACGATCTACCTCGGGCACCTCTACGTCGGCGACGTCCTGTTGTCCGAGTCCCCGATGCGGGACCATCCGCTGACCCCGATGCGCGACGCGAACCTCGTTCGGGTGCTGGGGCGGCAGACGAAGCGCCGTGTGGGACTCGTGCCGTGGCCCGTGGTGAAGCGCGGCGCCGCGGCGATCCGCGACGAATTCGTGCGCCTCGCGGCCGACGGCTTCGGCCATGCCGTCGTGGACGCGATCGAGGACGACGACCTGATGGCGATTGGTGACGCATGCCGCGACCTCGCACTCGTCACCGGCGGCTCCGGCATCGCGCTCGGCTTGCCCCAGAATTTTCAAGCCGCAGGAATACTGCGTGAGCGGGCCGATGCTGCGCAGATGCCGCATATCGTCGGCAAAGCAGCGGTGCTCGCGGGATCATGCTCCGCCGCAACCCGTGCGCAGGTGGCCTCGATGGCGCGCACGCACACCGCGGTCGCTCTCGACCCCATGTCCGGCGGCGACGCGCAAGTGCTCGCTGCACGGGCGCTCGATGCCGTCGCTTCCGATCTCGCCGCGGACCGTCCGTTTGTTATCTACTCCACCGCTGAGCCGGCGCAGGTGGCCGCAGTGCAGGCGCACCTCGGACAGGCGCAAGCCGCCTCGCTCATCGAGAAAGCGTTTGCGACGCTTGCGATCACGCTGGTTGAGCGCGGTGTGCGCCGCTTGGTGGTGGCGGGCGGCGAGACTTCGGGTGCGGTGGTGCAGGCGCTCGGGATCGAGGCGCTCAGGATCGGGCCGCAGATCGATCCAGGCGTGCCGTGGACCGCGTCCATCGGGACGCCGAGCATTGCGTTGGCACTCAAGTCAGGCAACTTCGGCGCGGAGGATTTCTTCCTGAAGTCCCTCGCGATGCTGAAGTGAGTGCAGCCGAGCATCGCGACGCCCTCGCCCGAGTCGCCCGCTCACTATTTGAGCGCGGGCTTACGCATGGCAGTACGGGCAACCTGTCGATACGCACCGACGACGGCTATCTCATGACGCCGACCGGATCATCCCTGGGCATGCTCGACCCAGCCCGACTGTCGATGCTCGACGCCGACGGGATCCATGTGGGCGGCGACACGCCGACGAAGGAAGCACTGCTGCATCTTGCCATGTACCGGCAGCGTCCCCGTGATCGTGCGGTAGTGCACCTGCATTCGACGCATTCGGTGGCGGTGTCGTTGCTGGCCGACGTCGATGCCGACGATGTGCTGCCGCCTCTCACTGCGTATTACGTCATGCGCATCGGCCGCTTGCCGCTGCTGCCCTACTTCCCGCCTGGAGACTCGAGACTCGCCGACGTCGTCGCAATTGCGGCGACGCGCCACCACGCGCTGCTGCTCGCCAATCACGGTCCAGTCGTCTCGGGCGCGTCCCTCGCGGATGCCGCAGACGCGGTCGAGGAACTCGAAGCGACAGCCAGGATCTGGCTCCTGGTACGGCACGAGCGCGTCCGCGCACTTACCGCAGAGGAAACGGCTGAGATCGCGCGGCGGTTTCCGCGCTGACCAATGAGGGATGCCCGATGTACGTCGTGACGGTTGAATTCGTGGTGAAGATCGAGCACGTGCAGGATTTTCGGATTGCAATCGTTGCCAATGCGCGCGCATCCCGCGAATTTGAACCGGGGTGCCACCAATTCGACGTTTGTACGGATCCCGCGAATGCTCGCGCGATCTATCTATACGAGCTCTACAGCGACCGCGCAGCGTTCGATGCTCATTTGGCGTCGGACCATTTTCGGCAGTTCGACCAGCAAGTCGCGCGCTGGATCGAGCGCAAGACCGCGCGAATGCTGGAGCGTCTCGACCATTGAGCGAATCACGAAATGGTCAATCGTTTCGACGATCCACGCTTTCAAAAAGTACGACGAAAGCTCACCGACATGATCGCCAGCCGCCGTCAGACAGCGTCGAGCCCTTGCCCCAAGTCGGCATGGTCTGACAAACCCGCTCAACGGCCGCCTCGGCGGGCGACTTGAAAGGACACATGTCCCGAATCGAATCCGCGACTGCCAGCCTGTATCGCGTACCGCTCGCCGAGGTACTGGTCGACGCCAAACATGGCGCGCACACTCACTTCGAGCTTGTGACCGTAACGGTACGGCTTGCCGACGGTGCGGAAGGCACCGGCTATACGTACACCGGCGGGATCGGCGGCCATGCCATCCTCGCGATGCTCCGCAATGACCTCGTGCCGTGGCTTGTGGGACGCAATGCGGATGATGTGGAGCAGATCTACGACGCAATGCAGTGGCACGTGCACTATGTCGGTCGCGGCGGCATTGCTTCCTTCGCCATATCTGCGGTCGATATTGCCCTGTGGGACCTGCGCGGTAGACGTACCGGGATGCCGCTGTGGAAGATGACGGGTGGTGCCGGCAATCGCTGCAAGGCCTACCGCGGAGGCATCGACCTCGAATTCCGGTTACCCAAACTACTCGAGAGTGTGGATGGATACCTGGCCGAAGGCTTCAACGGCGTCAAGATCAAAGTCGGCAAGCCCGATCTCGCAGACGATGTGAATCGAGTGCGCGCGGTTCGCCAGGCGATCGGTTCTGGCCTCGCGCTGATGGTCGATGCCAATTACTCGATGAACGTTGACCGGGCAATTGCTGCAGGTCGGGCGTTTCGCGATTTCGATCTTACGTGGTTCGAGGAGCCCATCGTGCCCGACGACTATGCGGGATACGCAACCATTGCCGTGGAAACCGCAATCCCACTCGCGATGGGTGAGAACCTGCATACGTCGACCGAATTCGATCTCGCCTTCGAACGCGCCAAGCTGTCGTTCATTCAGCCGGATGCCTCGAATTGCGGCGGCATCACCGGCTGGCTCCATGTCGCGCGGCGGTCGCGCGAGGTCGGCATGCCCGTGTGCAGCCACGGCATGCAGGAGCTGCACGTGAGCCTGATGGCGGGCCAGTCCAACGCGGGTTGGCTGGAGGCGCACGCGTTCCCGATCGCCCAGTACACGATGCGGCCGCTTATTCTCGAGCGGCACCTGGCGATCGCGCCGGACGATCCCGGGATCGGCGTGGAATTCGACTGGGAAAAGCTCGACGCCATCGCAGGACCGTCCCCGTAGACTACGGGCGTCGGTGCGCGTCGCACAGGTCGGGCACTCTCCCGACGGCATTGATCGCAAGGTTGATCAGCGACACGACCGCAGGCGAGCTGCGAGTCGCACGTCAATCGACGCGCTCGCAAGGCGCCGCCGGAGCCGACACGGTGACCTGAACCTCGAGGATGCCGCCGCGCCGACCGCGAAAGACCGGACGCGCTGAGGAGTGGCAGAGCGGGACATCGCCCAGCAGTTGACGGTCAAGCAGCGCGCAACAGCTGTTCGAACAGATCCGGAGACCCATTTGCCCGCCATTGAGCATCAGCTCCAGTCCGTTTAGCCTGAAGTTCCCCGGTGCGATGGTGCGTTTTTGAGTGTGCAAGCTTTGTGAATCAATGAGATGGGTCGTTCTTCGAGCGTCAATATGTAGGCATGTATTGGTGGTTGACATAGGTATGCAATCGGCG